>NZ_JBKGXT010000006.1:0-253188 GCF_046546495.1 Pseudonocardia nantongensis
CCGACCACCGGTGGGGGCACGGTCTGACGCTAGGACTGCAGAGCGTCCAGGCAACGAGAGTGCTCGCCCACCGGCGGCTACCGGGCCGGAGCCTGCCTCATCGGGCTCCGCCAGCTGCCATTAGGCACCCGGGGCGCCGGGGCCCCGCCCGGGCCTCGGCGCCGGCCGCGCCGGCCGGCCGGGGCGTCAGCGCCGGCGGCGGGTCGCCTTCTCCGGGCGGCGTCGCTCGGCACGGTTGCCCTGCCCGCCCTCGGCCGGCGCACCGGTGCCGTTCGGCCCCGCCTGCGCGTTCCCGTCCTGCGGCACGGACTGGTGCCGACCGGTCCGCCCGGCGCCGGCGGCCGGCGTACCGCCGTCCCCGCGGCGGGCCACGTCGCCGCTCTCGCCCGGGCCGCTGTACTGCAGGTTCTGCGGCGGCGCGGTGCGGAACAGGTTGGGCAGGACCACGGTGCTCTCGCTCGGGTCCTCGACCGGCGGCACGTCCCGGACCACCGGGATCTCGGTCGTCTCCGGGTCCTCCTCGCGGACCGGCGCCGCCGGCTGCTGGACCTGGACGACGACGTTGAACAGGTGGCCGATCGTCTCCTCCTTGATGCCCTCGAGCATCGAGGAGAACATGTCGAAGCCTTCGCGCTGGTACTCGATGACCGGGTCGCGCTGGGCCATCGCCCGCAGCCCGATGCCCTCCTTGAGGTAGTCCATCTCGTAGAGGTGCTCGCGCCACTTGCGGTCGATGACCTGCATCAGGACCTGGCGCTCCAGCTCGCGCATGCCGCCCTGCGCGCCGATCAGCGCGTCGATCTCGGCCTCACGGCGGGCGTACGCCTGCTCGGCGTCGTCCTGGATGACCCGTTCCAACTCCTCGGCCGAAAGGTCGTCGATCCCGCTGTCCGAGTCGGCCAGGGTCCGCCAGTCGAGCCCGACCGGGTACAGGCCGCGCAGCGCGGTCCAGAGCTTCTCCAGGTCCCAGTCCTCGGAGTAGCCCTCGGCAGTGGCGCCCTGGACGTAGGCGTGGATCACGTCCTCGAGCATGTTGCGGGTCTGCCGCTGCACGTCCTCGCCGTCGAGCACCCGGCGGCGCTCGGAGTAGATGACCTTGCGCTGCTTGTTGAGGACCTCGTCGTACTTGAGGACGTTCTTCCGGATCTCGAAGTTCTGCTGCTCGACCTGGGTCTGCGCGCTCCGGATCGCGCGGGTGACCATCTTGGCCTCGATCGGCACATCGTCCGGCAGGTTGAACCGGTTCATGATCGACTCGACGACCTGGCCGTTGAACCGGCGCATCAGCTCGTCGCCCAGCGAGAGGTAGAACCGGGACTCGCCGGGGTCGCCCTGCCGGCCGGAACGACCGCGCAGCTGGTTGTCGATCCGGCGCGACTCGTGCCGCTCGGTGCCCAGCACGTACAGGCCGCCGGCGGCGATGACCTCCTCGGCCTCGGCCGCGACCTGCTTGCGCATCCGGTCCAGGACCGCGTCCCAGGCCGCCTCGTACTCCTCGCGGGTCTCGACCGGGTCCAGGCCCTGGCTGCGCAGTTCCAGATCGGCCAGGAACTCGGGGTTGCCGCCGAGCATGATGTCGGTACCGCGGCCTGCCATGTTCGTGGCGACCGTGACCGCGCCCGCGTGCCCGGCCTGGGCGATGATCGCCGCCTCCCGGGCGTGGTTCTTCGCGTTCAGCACCTCGTGCGGGACGCCCCGCTTGAGCAGCAACTTCGCCAGGTACTCGGACTTCTCGACGCTGGTGGTACCGATCAGCACCGGCTGGCCGTTGTGGTGCTTCTCGGCGATGTCGTCGGCGACCGCCTCGAACTTGGCCGGTTCGGTCTTGTAGATCAGGTCGGCCTGGTCGGCGCGGACCATCGGCTTGTTCGTGGGGATGGTCACCACGGACATCTTGTAGATCTCGTTGAGCTCGGCGGCCTCGGTCTGGGCCGTACCGGTCATGCCCGCGATCTTGTCGTAGAGCCGGAAGAAGTTCTGCAGGGTGATCGTCGCCAGGGTCTGGTTCTCCGGCTTGATGTCGACGGCTTCCTTGGCCTCGATCGCCTGGTGCATGCCCTCGTTGTAGCGGCGGCCGGCGAGCACCCGGCCGGTGAACTCGTCGACGATCAGGACCTCGCCGTCGTTGACGATGTAGTCCTTGTCCTTCTTGAACAGCTCCTTGGCCTTCACCGCGTTGTTGAGGTAGCCGACCAACGGGGTGTTCGCGGAGTCGTAGAGGTTGTCGATGCCGAGCTGGTCCTCGATGAGCTCGACACCCTCCTCGGTGATGCCGACGGTGCGCTTGCGCTCGTCGACGTCGTAGTGGATGTCGCGGGTCAGCATCGGCGCGAGCCGGGCGAACTCCTGGTACCAGCGGGCGCTCTGCTCGGCCGGACCGGAGATGATCAGCGGGGTGCGCGCCTCGTCGATGAGGATCGAGTCCGCCTCGTCGACGATCGCGAAGTTGTGCCCGCGCTGGACCATGTCGGCGGCGTTCCACGCCATGTTGTCGCGCAGGTAGTCGAAGCCGAACTCGTTGTTCGTGCCGTAGGTGACGTCCTGCCCGTACTGCTCACGTCGCTGCACCGGCGTCATCTCGGCGAGGATCACGCCGACGGTGAGGCCCAGCCAGCGGTGGATCCGGCCCATCGTCTCGGAGTCGCGCTTGGCCAGGTAGTCGTTCGTGGTGACGACGTGCACGCCCTTGCCCTCGAGGGCGTTCAGGTAGACCGCCAGCGTCGAGGTCAGGGTCTTGCCCTCACCGGTCTTCATCTCGGCGACGTTGCCCATGTGCAGGGCGCCGGCACCCATCAGCTGCACGGTGAAGGGGCGCTGCCCGAGAGTGCGCTGGGCCGCCTCGCGGACGGTGGCGAAGGCCTCCGGGAGCAGGTCGTCGAGGGTCGCACCCTCGGCGAGCCGCTCGCGGAACTCGTCGGTCTTGCCCCGCAGCTGCGCGTCGGTGAGGCCCTCGAACTCCGGCTCCAGGGCGTCGATGTGCGCGGCGATCTTGCCGAGCCGCTTCACCAGCTTGGTCTCGCCGGCCCGGAGGAGTCGACTCAGGAAGGGCACTGCCGACCTCATTCGCGTCGCGGTCAGGACTCGGGACGGGCGCCACGCACCGATGGAGGCTACACCATCCCGACGCCATGTTAGGGGCATGGCCGAATCGGTCCCGGGGGGGGGGGGGGGGGGGCGCCGCGCGACCGCCCCCGCCGGGTCCGCGTGCTGGTCGGCCCCGGCGCCGTCCTCGAAGGAACGGGCCGACCCGACAGGGAGTCAGGCGCCGAGCCGGATGACGCCGTAGTCGTACCCGTGCCTCCGGTAGACGACCGAAGGGTGACCGGAGTCGCTGTCGGCGAAGAGGTAGAAGTCGTGCCCGACCAGCTCCATCCGGGAGAGCGCCTCGTCGACCGACATCGGGGCGGCGCTGTGGGTCTTCTCCCGGACGATCCGGCCGGGAAGCTGGTCACCGTCGGATTCCGCCAGGGACTCGCCGTGGCTGCGGGGCTCGGGGACGCGGTCGGTCATCGGCGGCGCCTGCTCCATCAGGGCCACCGCGGAAGCGTCGGCGGCGAGCCGGGAGGCCTGCACCCGGTCGCGTCGGCTGGGTTTGCGGCGGTCGTGCGAGCGACGGAGGCGTTCGGCGAGCTTGCCGGCGGCGAGATCGAGGGCGGCGTAGAAGTCGGCTGCGGAGGCCTCGGCCCTGGCGACGGAGCCACAGCCGCCGCGGCCGGTGATCTCCACTCGCTGGCAGGACTTCTGCTGACGGCGGTTCGGCTCGTGGAAGAGCTCGACCTCCATCCCGACGATCTTGTGGTCGTGACGTTCCAGGCGGGTCAGCTTCTCCTCGACCAGACCACGGAAGTGATCGGGGACCTGGACGTTCCGGCCGGTGACGACGATTTCCACTCGGACATCCCTCGCTTCAGTCGTGCTGAACCCGGGACGCGACGGCCCCGGGGTGGGCTATCGGTCGCTCCTCCTGGTGTGGTAGTTGCTCGAGGTTCAGCGGACGTTAGCGGGAAATCCGCGTGCTCGACAGGCCGCTCGGCGACCCGGGAGAGGGACAGTCGTGTGGACCGCGGCCGCCGTTCGTGGATGGTTTCCCGCAGCCGGGTGAACCACCGGCCACCCACACGGCCGCCGCCCCCCGGCGTCCCCGCCGTCACCGCCGGGCCGCCGGGTGGGCGGGCGGTACCGCCGTCGAGCGCTCCGCCGCGGGTGCCGTCGCGTCGGCCAGCAACACGGCCGCGGTGACCGGGACACCGACCCGTCGCAGCAGCACCCGGCACGCCCGCAGGGTCGCGCCGCTGGTCACGACGTCGTCGACGAGCAGCACGACCGTGCCCCCCGGCACCGCGGACCGGGTCCGGCCGGGACCGGTCGCGGTGCGGTCACCCACCCCGGCCGGCGCAGCCGGGGAGGTGCGCAGGCCCGCGGCCAGGTTGCGGGCGCGCGCCGGACCGTCCAGACCGACCGAGTCCCGGGTCCGGCGGTCCAGTTCGAGCAGGGGCACCGTGCGGGCGGCCAGCCCGGTCGCGGCCAGTCGCGGCTCCAGCCGGCGGCACAGCCGCAGGACGTGGTCACCGCCGCGGAGCCGGGCGGCCGCCGGGCGGGACGGTGCGGGCACCAGCCACACGGCGTCCGGGTCCGTCCGCCCGGCGGCGGGTGCGGGCAGCACCGCCGCGACGGCGGGCGCCAGCACCGCGGCCAGGTCCGGTGCGAGGTCCCGTCGGCCGCGCTCCTTGTAGGCCAGCACCGCCCTGCGCAGCGGACCGCGATACCGGCCGGCCACCGCGACCCGCCCGGCGCCGGGGACCCGCAGCGGGTACGGCGGGCCGGTCTCCGCGGCGCAGGCCGGACACCAGCCGCCGGAACCCGGTGGGCCCGCTCCGGCACATCCGCCGCAGGTGCGCGGCAGCAGCAGGTCGACGAGCGCGGCCACCGGGCCGGACGGGGCGGCGGGCCGGCGCGCCGTGCCCGGGCGGGGACGAGGTACCCGGGCGGGGCGGTCCGGCTGGGTTCGGTCGGGATGCATGCCGGCAGCGTGCCCGGCATCGACCACACCACGGTCGCGATCGCCCGGCTCCCGCCCGAGTTGTCCACAGCCCGCGAATCCATCCACAGGATCGCGATGCGGCCCCGCACCGGCCGTCCGGCGCGGCACGCTCGCCCTGACCGGTCGGTGTCGCTCAGCCCGGGTAGAAGGGCCGGGCTGCGGTCGAGACCCCGAGCGTCTGCTGCCAGGCGTCCAGGTCACCGCCGGAGTAGCTCCACAGGCCGGTCCGGTCGGTCACGTACAGCGGGCGGCCCGGCGCGGCCGCCACCGCACGCAACGGGGAGGTGAGGTTGGTGCCCGGAACCTGGTCCAGGGTCAGTCCGTCCGCCGACACCAGCGAGACCGGCCGGTCGGAGTCCGCCGCGACCACGAGCTGCTCCGCCGACCGCCACTCGACGGCGACGACGTCCTCCAGGTCGGAGGGCCGCGGTTCGCGCAGCTCCCCGATCGCGGCCGCGCCGCCGGGTCCCGGAACGACCGGCGCGACGAGCGCCCGGCCGTCGGCGACCAGCGCCACCCGGGCGCCGTCCCGGGACAGCGCGACGTCGGTGATCGTGCGGAACCGGTCGAGCCGCGCGAGGTCGAGCGGCGCCTCGGCCGCCGGCGCCCCGTCCAGCACCGTGACCCGGCGCAGCCGGCCGTCGGCCAGTGCCCAGATCTCGTCCCCGGCGGCGTTCCAGGTCAGACCGGTGACGGCGGCGCCGGACACCGGGGTCGCGGTCAGCTGCCCGCCGACCGGACCGACGAGCAGCCGCTGGGTCCCGGTCTCCTCCCGGGAGACCACCGCGATCCGGCCGGCCCGCGGCGACACCGCGGCGTCCACCACGTCGAACGATCCGTTGCCTGCCTGCCCGGGCACGGCACCGACCTGGCCGGACTCGCTGAGCCGCCGGACCCGCCCGCCGTCGACGACCATCGGGAACGCCGGCATCGGCTCCGGTCCGGCGACCAACGGGGTGAAGTCGTCTCGGGTCACCTCCGGGGTATCGGGCAGCAGCGGTTCGCCGTCGGAGAGGATCCGCACCCGCGGCACGCTGACCTCGGCCAGGGTCAGCGAGACCTGCGCGGCCAGCAGCCGCCGGTCCGCCACCGACAGGCCGGACACCCCGGCGAGGTCCACCACGACGGCACCGTCCGGGGACTCGACGACCGCCGACCGCAGCCGGGCCGTGGCCGGGAACTGCGTCACGGCGGCACCCCTGAGCCCGGACGAGGGCCCGCGCAGCAGCACCTCGACCGCGCGGGCGGCGAGCTGGGTCGGCCGGGTGCTGGGGACGTAATGCGTGTCGGGCATCAGCGTGCCGCGCGTCGGGTCGACGAACCAGCCACGCAGCGAGCGGAAGTTGGACCGGAAGTCCGAGGCGCGCACCAGCACGCCCGGCGGGAGCCGGTCGATCCGCCAGGCGTCGTCCTGCCGGACGACCCCGATGTCGATCTCCACCGGGGCCGGGGAGGTCTCGAACGCACCGGACGGGCCGACCGTGCCCAGCCGGTTCCCCCGCACCCGGACCACCGCCCGGTCCGGGCCCCCGCCGGTGCTCGCCGGCGCGAACACGGTGTCGAACCGCTCGGCCAGCACGGTCAGCGACGCGCCGTCGTCCCAGCCGGACGCGGCGGGGGCGAGGTAGCGGCGGGCCGAGGCGTGCCGGTCGTCCGGGTGGCCGGAGGCGTAGACGAACCCGCGGACCAGGCCCAGCGGGTCGCTCTCCTCGATCGGCCCGTCCGGCACCGCCGCACCGGAGTCACCGGTCTGGCGCAGCACCTGCACCGAGGAGTGCTCGGGGACGCTGGCGCAGCCGGCCAGCAGCACCGCGCAGAGCAGCAGTCCGGCAGGGCCGAGCGTGCGGCGGGCCCTCACCGGTCGCCGCCCGGGTCGGTGATCGCCCGTTCGGCCGGCTGCACCGGTGGCGGGTCGTCGGGGCGCACGTTCCACGGGTCCGCCGCCGGCGGGAGGTCGTCGCCGCGGCCGGCGTCGCCCGCCCGCGGGTCATCGCCGCGCGGGTCGTCCCGGTCCCTGCGGGCGGCCATCCCCCACGGCGGGGTCGGCACCGAGCTGCCGGGGCGACCGTCGCGGCGGTCGGATCCGTCGGTGCCCGGCCGGTCCGGCGGGCCGAGCGGCAGCGGGGAGGCGGAGATGTGTCCGCCGACCTGACGCGGCAGGGTCAGCCGGAACGCCGAGCCGCGGCCGGGCTCGCCCCAGGCCTGCAGCCAGCCGCCGTGCAGCCGGGCGTCCTCGATGCTGATGGACAGGCCCAGGCCGGTGCCGCCGCTGCGCCGGGCGCGGGACTCCTCGGCCCGCCAGAACCGGTTGAACACCAGGTCCGCCTCGCCGGGCCGCAGCCCGACGCCGTGGTCGCGGACGAGCACGGCCAGCGCGGCGGCGTCGCCGGCCATCGTCACCTCCACCGGTCGTCCCTCCCCGTGGTCGATCGCGTTCGCGACCAGGTTGCGCACGATCCGCTCGACCCGGCGCGAGTCCGCCTCCACGGTCTCCCCGTCCGGCAGGTCCAGCACCAGCTCCGTGCCGGCGTCGGCGGCGATCCCGCGCACCGCCTCGACCGCACGGTGCACCACGGCCGACACGTCGATCCGCTCCGCCCCGAGCTCGGCGACGCCGGCGTCCAGCCGGGAGATCTCCAGCAGGTCGCCGAGCAGCTCCTCGAACCGGTCCAGCTCGGTGACCAGCAGCTCCGAGCTGCGCTGCAGCGCGGGGAGCAACTCGTCCCGCGAGGCGTAGAGGACGTCGGCGGCCATCCGGACGGTGGTCAGCGGGGTCCGCAGCTCGTGGCTGACGTCCGAGGTGAACCGGCGCTGCAGCGCTCCGAACTCCTCCAGCTGCGCGATCTGCGCGGCCAGGCTGCCGGCCATCTCGTTGTAGGACTCGGCGAGCCGGGCCACCTCGTCCTCACCACGGACCGCCATCCGCTCGTCCAGGTGCCCGCCCGCGAAGCGCTCCGCCACGTCGGCGGCCCCCCGGATCGGCCGCACCACCTGCCGGGTGACCAGGCTGGCGATCGCGGCGAGCAGGACCAGCAGCACCAGGCATCCGACGACCAACGTGCTCTGGATCAGACTCAGTGTCTGGCGCTCCCCCTCCAGCGGGAACAGCAGGTAGAACTGCAGCTCGCGGCCCGCGGTGGAGACCGGCTGGCCGATCACCAGCGTGGGGACGCCCTCGACGGTCGTGTACTGCCGGCTGAGCCCGCCCTCCGCGACCGTGATCCGCTGCTCCGCGGTGACCTGGTTCACCGGGCCGGAGGACACCTCCGGGCCGTTGCCCGCACCGGTCGTCAGCGCGGCCCGGAACTCGCCCGTGGTGGCCGACGCCGGGCTCGCGCTGTCGGAGTTGGTGAGCCGCTGCAGCGCCGCGTCGATGCTCTCCTGGGCGCCCTCCCGGTCCGGATCCACACCGGACAGCTCGGCCTCCAGCACCACCCGGCCGGCCTCGGCCTGCGCCAGCGCCCCGGCGGTCTTGCTCTGCAGGAGCCGCTCGGCGATCTCGCTCTGCAGGACCAGACCGAGCACGAGGACGACCGCCGAGGACAATGCGAGCGTCGACACCACCACCCGCAGTTCCAGCGAGCGGCGCCAGGACGCGGCGACGAGCGCGCCCAGCTCGTAGGCCTGGGCGCGCAGCGGTGCGAGCGCGCGCGCCAGCCGGCGCATCCCGGGCAGTTCGGCGACCCGGCGGCGCACCCGGCCCCTCACGGCCGGAGCCCCCCGCTCACGGCGGACCGGCCTTGTACCCCACCCCGCGGACGGTCAGGACCACCTCGGGGCGCTCGGGGTCGCGCTCGACCTTGGACCGCAGCCGCTGCACGTGCACGTTCACCAGCCGGGTGTCGGCGGCGTGCCGGTAGCCCCAGACCTGCTCGAGCAGCACCTCGCGGGTGAACACCTGCCGCGGCTTGCGGGCCAGCGCGACCAGCAGGTCGAATTCGAGGGGGGTGAGGGCGATCGGCTGCCCCGCACGGGCCACCTGGTGCGCCGGCACGTCGATGTCGATCTCGCCGATGGACAGGAACTCGGCGGGCTCGGCGTCGTTGCGCCGGACCCGGGCCCGGATCCGGGCGACGAGCTCCTTGGGCTTGAACGGCTTGACCACGTAGTCGTCGGCACCCGATTCCAGCCCGAGCACCACGTCGACCGTGTCGCTCTTGGCGGTGAGCATGACGATCGGTACCCCGGACTCGGCGCGGATCGCCCGGCAGACGTCGATGCCGTTCATCCCGGGCAGCATCAGGTCGAGCAGGATCACGTCCGGCTGGGTGTCCCGGACGGCGGGCAGCGCCCGGGTCCCGTCGGAGACGACCGCGGTCTCGAACCCCTCGCCCCGCAGCACGATGGTGAGCATCTCGGCCAGGGCCGGGTCGTCGTCGACCACCAGCACGCGCGACTTCATGCGACCCAATATCCCACCCGAGCCCGGCGGGGCGATCGGGGAGGGCCGTCCGGGCGCCCCGCGGGGCGCCCGCGCTCAGCCCCCGCCGGTGGTCCTGGAGCGCAGCTCGCGTTTGAGGACCTTGCCGGTCGGCGTCGACGGGAGCTCCCCGACGAACTCCACCGTGCGGGGCACCTTGTACCCGGCGATGGTCGCCCGCGCGTGCCCGCGGATCTCGGCACCCGTCGCGGCCGCGTCGTCGTGCAGGACGACCACGGCGTGCACCCGCTCGCCCCACACCTCGTCCGGGAGCCCGATCACCGCGCAGTTGGCCACCGCGGGATGGGTGGCGACGGCGTTCTCCACCTCGGTGGAGTAGACGTTCTCTCCGGGGCCCGGGTCGCCCGGCGCGGGACCTCCGCGCCTGCGCGATCGGTGAGCCTGCGTAGACCACCCACCGCAGCGCGGTGAGGTCGCGGCCGGCGAGCTCGGGATGGTCGGCGAGGGCCTGGATCATGATCGGGATGAGCACGGTGTGCGTGACGGCGTGGGTCTCGATCGCATCCATCACGGGGACCGGGGCGAACGACGGGACCGTGACGTGGGTGCCGCCGAGCAGCATCGTCCCGATCGATCCGGCCAGGTCGGCCAGGTGGAACATCGGCGCCACGTGCAGGTACCGCGTCGGACACCCCGCATGCACCGAGCCCGTAGGCCGACACCAGCAGGTTGGCATGGCTGAGCATCACGCCCTTGGGGAAGCCGGTCGGATGCCCGATCCGCGCCCGGCGAAGGTCTTATCGCGGATCGACGAGGGCGTCCGCCGCGCGGCGTACCGACGCCGCGGTGTCGCTTCCGGCTAGCTCGGTCCACGGGCCCAGCCACGCCGTCGCCGCCAGCTCCCGGTAGACGGCGCCGGTGCGGGCCTGCAGGCCGTCGTCGCTCTCGTAGGCATCCCGAGCCCGGCCGGGTTCGGCCGCCGCCCGGGCCCGCGCCCGGTCGGCCGCGACCGCGCGGGGCGGCGCGAGCAGCAGCTGGTGGTCCGGCGGTGGCACCCCGAACCGTTCGATCTCCAGCTCGCGGACCCAGCCGGCGAACCCGCCCGCGGCGTCCTGTCCGAGCCGGGCGGCACCGTAGGCGGCGTTCGAGGCGACATAGCGGTCGACCAGCACCACGTCGTGCCCGGCGAGCAGCTCGCGCAGCCGGGCCACCGCGGCCCGGCGGTCCAGGGCGAACAGCACCGCCATCCCGTGCACCGACGACGCCAGGTCGCCCATCCGCCCGTACAGCGCGTCCCGGGCCAGCTCGGCGTGCACGTCCTCGTCGTAACGGGGGAAGGCGAGCCCGGCGACCGAGCTGCCGGCACGCTGCAGCGCCCTGGTCAGGGCACCGGCGAAGGTGCGCTTGCCGGCCCCGTCCAGGCCCTCGACGACCACCAGCCGTCCCACGGTCAGCGGGCTCCCAGCGGCCCGACCCGCGGCCAGCTGAACGCGAAGCCGGGGTGCAGGTCCAGCTCGTCGAGCCGGTCGATCCGCACCCAGCGCAGCTCGGTGCTCTCGGCGCCGCGCACGGCCACCGGTGGTGCGGCCGGGGCCCGCACGACCACCGTGGTGTAGCTCCAGCCGCCGTGGTCGTCGACGAACTCGTCGACATGTTCCACCGACGCGACGTCCAGCGAGCTCTCCTCGGACGCCTCGCGCAGGGCGGCCGCCCGGGCCGACTCGCCCCGGTCCCGGGCGCCGCCCGGGATTCCCCAGGTGCCGCCGTGGTGACTCCAGTCGGCGCGGTGCTGCAACAACACCCGGTCGACGCCGTGGTTCTCGTCATGGTGACGGACCAGCAGCCCGGCCGCCCCGAAGCGGCCCCAGTGCCGGTGTCCCTGATCGCAGCGCCGCCAGCCGTCCCCGGAGCCCCGTTCGATCATCACCCCATCCTCCCCCGACACGCCGACGGCGCGGCGGCCACCAGGGCCGCCGCGCCGTCGGACGTGTTCGGAACCGGGACTCGACTCCGCTCGGTGCCGAGGTGAGCTCCGCAAGCTCCGCTCGGTGCCGAGGTGAGCTCCGCAAGCTCCGCTCAGTGCCGAGGTGAGCTCCGCAAGCTCCGCTCGGTACCGAGGTGGAGCTCCGCAAGCTCCGCTCAGTAGCGGTAGTGCTCCGGCTTGTACGGGCCCTCGACGTCCACGCCGATGTACTCGGCCTGGTCCTTGGAGAGCTTGGTGAGCTCGCCACCCAACGCCAGCACGTGCACCTTGGCGACCTTCTCGTCCAGGTGCTTCGGCAGGCGGTAGACGTCCTTGTTGTACTCCTCGTGCTTGGTGAACAGCTCGATCTGCGCGATCGTCTGGTTCGCGAAGGAGTTCGACATCACGAACGACGGGTGGCCGGTCGCGTTGCCCAGGTTCATCAGGCGGCCCTCGGACAGCACCAGGATCGAGTGCCCGTCCGGGAAGATCCACTCGTCGACCTGCGGCTTGATGTTGATCTTGTTGATGCCCTTGACCCGGCCCAGGCCGGCCATGTCGATCTCGTTGTCGAAGTGGCCGACGTTGCAGAGGATCGCCTGGTGCTTCATCTTCTGCATCAGCTCGGTGGTGATGATGTCCTTGTTGCCGGTCGTGGTGACCACGACGTCGGCGGTGTGGATGACATCCTCGATCCTCGCCACCTGGAAGCCCTCGAGCATCGCCTGCAGGGCGCAGATCGGGTCGACCTCGGAGACGATGACCCGGGCGCCCTGGCCGGCCAGCGCCTCGGCGCAGCCCTTCCCCACGTCGCCGTAGCCGGCCACGACCCCGACCTTGCCGCCGATCAGGACGTCGGTGGCGCGGTTCAGGCCGTCCAGCAGCGAGTGCCGGATGCCGTACTTGTTGTCGAACTTCGACTTGGTGACCGAGTCGTTGACGTTGATCGCCGGGAACAGCAGCTGGCCCTGCTCGGCCAGCTGGTACAGGCGGTTGACGCCGGTGGTGGTCTCCTCGGTGACACCGCGGATGTCCGAGGCGATGGTGGTCCAGCGCTTCGGGTCCTCGGCCAGGCTGCGGCGCAGCGTGGCCAGGATGACCCGCTCCTCGTCGGGGACGGTCAGGTCGTCGTCGTCCACGGTCGGCACGACGCCGGTCTCCTCGAACTCGGCACCCTTGTGCACGAGCAGGGTGGCGTCACCACCGTCGTCGAGGATCATGTTCGGGCCGACGACGTTGCCCTGCTCGTCGCGGAACTTGAACAGCTGCTCGGTGCACCACCAGTACTCCTCGAGCGACTCGCCCTTCCAGGCGAACACCGGGACGCCCTTCGGGTTGTCGGCGGTGCCGTGCGGGCCGACGACGGTCGCCGCGGCCGCGTAGTCCTGGGTGGAGAAGATGTTGCAGGAGACCCAGCGCACGTCGGCGCCCAGGCTGACCAGGGTCTCGATCAGGACCGCGGTCTGCGTGGTCATGTGCAGCGAGCCCGCGATCCGCGCACCGGCGAGCGGCTTCGCCTCGGCGTACTCGCGGCGCAGGTCGATCAGACCCGGCATCTCGTTCTCGGCCAGCCGGATGTCCTTGCGGCCGTACTCCGCCTCGCCGATGTCGGCGATCGCGAAGTCGAGGCCGTTCACGTTCTGCAGCTTGGCGTGGCCGGTGTGCTCGGATGCGGTCATGGGTTGGGTGCGCCTCCTCGGGCGGTCGGGTCGAACCGTGCTCGGACGCGGCCGGGGGTCACCGGCCGCGTGGGCTACACGGGCAGGTGCTCCGGGAGGGGGGAACGGGCGCGGGCCGGGATCGGCAGGATCACGGGCGCACTCCCTCCTCGTCGGAGACAGGCGCCCTTTCTCGTCCGTGCCGGGCCGGGCCCGAGCGTGGCGAGCCGCGTCACCCTCCGGTGATCAGCGACCCGCTGCAGCGCCTCTCGGCACCCGGCTGCGTCGTTCTCGCCGTTCCATCGTTGCCAGGGCCGCACCGGGTGTCAACCGCAGCGGGGCGGAGTCGGTGATCACCGCCGGATCACCCGAGCAGTTGCTCGGCCAGCAGCGCACGGGCCGCCGCCTCCCGTCCGTGCCGCACCAGCAGGCCGGCCGGTGCCAGCACGGAACCGCTGTCCACCCGCACGTCGACCTGCGTGAGTGGACCCATCAGTACCGGGTCGCGGTGCACCGTCGCGGCGGCAGCGGCCAGGCCGGCCGGGTCCCGCTGCCGGAACACCCCGCCGGTGAGGACGACGAGACCGATGTCACGGTCGGCGTCCGGTCCCGGGACGGCACCGGACGGGCCGGACGCGGTCGGGCCGAAGCCGCCGAAGCCGCCGAAGCCGCTGATCGCCATCCGGTCGGTGTGCCGCAGGTGCCGGCGCAGCGCCACCACCGCGGCGACCGCCGCCAGCCGCCGGTCCTCGGCCGCGGCGCCCCGGTCCCCGGGCACCGCGGGCCCCGACGACACCAGGGCCGCCACGGTCGGGGCGAGCAGGTCGGCCTCCACCGGGTCGACGACGCCCTCGGTCTGCGCCTCGATGAGCACGCCCTCGGCACCGGCCCGCACTCCCAGGTCACCCTCCACGGTCATCAGCGCCGGGTCCGGCTCCGTGGCCCCGGCGGGCAGGGCCTGGTGCACGTCGGTGGTGGCCGACCCGACGTCGACGACCAGCACCCCGGTCCCGGCCAGCCGGGCGAGCGCGGCGGCTCCGGCGGCCACCGCCAGCGGGGTCCGGGTCCGGGCGAGCGCGGAGAAGCGGCCGGCGTCACCGCCCGCACCGAGCACGTGCCGGGCGTAGAGCTCGGCGACCTCGCGCCGCGCGGGGCCGGGCACGATCTCGCCCGGCCGCGGCACCACGTTCGCGCAGGCGGTCACGGTCCGCCCGCCGGCCCGCAGCAGCCCCACCGCGTCGTCCCGAGCGGTGGCGTTGCCGGCCAGCAGCACCGGGTAGCGGCCGCGGGTCCGGGCCAGCCGGCCGGCATTGTGCAGCAGCACTGCCGGGTCGTCGCCGTCGGCGCCGCCGATCAGCAGCACGACGCCGGGACGCTGACCGGCCAGCTCGCGCACCCCGTCCGGCTCCAGCGGCCCGGAGTGCACACCGACCACCCGCGCCCCCGCCGAGCGGGCGACCTGGTGCCCGGCCTCCACCGACGCGAGCTGCTCGGCCCCCACCACGACCAGCCGCAGCGCGCCCCCGGCCGACGAGCAGGCCAGCACGTCCGGCGCGGACCTCGCCCCGCGCCCGGCCGACGCGGCCGCCGCGGCGACGGCGGCGTCCACGCCGTCCAGGACGTCCGGCGTGGTCGGGTGCTCGGCGAACCCGGCGGGTGAGCCGTCCGGGTGCACGAACACCGCCTTCGTCCAGCACGAGCCGACGTCCAGGCAGACCGCCGCGGCTGCCGAGTCGCCGACGCTACCGGGCTGCGGATCGCTCATGGGACGGCGAGCGTACTGCGCCCCGGCGGGCGCCGTCCGGGATCACGCCGCGCTGCCGCGGGAGCCGTCACTCGCCCGCTCGACCGTGACCTCGAGGTGCTCCAGGCCCCGCAGGCCGTTGTTGATCATAGGTCGGGACGTCAGCACGTCGAACCGGGCGACCTGGTCGGCGAGCCGCTCGAGCAGGGCCCCCATCTCGAGCCGGGCCAGATGGATCCCGACGCACACGTGCTCACCACGCCCGAAGGCCAGGTGGTCGGACGGCCGGCGGGTGATGTCGAACCGGTCCGGGTCCGGGTAGTGCCGCTCGTCGCGGTTCGCCGAGCCGTAGAGCAGCGCGACCCGCGAGCCCGCGGCCAAGGAGAACCCGCCGATCTCGTGGTCCTCGGTGAGGACCCGGCTGAACTGCGGCACCGGGGTGTCGCGCCGCAGCGACTCGTTGATCGCGTGCGGGATCAGCGAGCGGTCGGCCCGCAGCAGGTCCCACTGCTCCGGGTGGGAGGCGAACTGCCACACCGCGTTCGCGATCGCGAGGATGGTGGTGTCCAGGCTCGGCGTCACGTAGTCGAGCATCATCGCCGGGCACTGGCCGTGGGAGATCTCGCCCCGGTCCGCAGCCCGGTAGAGGTGCGCGGCCCAGCCGTCGGGCCGCAGCGTGCCGGGGACGGCGTCGTGCTCGGCGAACGCGAGGAACTCCGCGACCGCGGGGCCTGCGGCCGCGGCCCGCTCGTCGGCAGGCCCCTGGACGTCCCAGATGGCCTCGGCCCACTCCAGCATCTTCGCCCGGCCGTGATCGGGGAGCCCGACCAGATCGGAGACGACGGTCATCGGCAGGTGCTCGGCCAGCTCGGTGACGACCTCGAACCGGCCCCGCCCGACGAGCTCGGTGACGACGCGCTCCGCCTCCGCCTCGATCCGCGGCGTGATCTCGCGCATCCGGTCAGCCCGCAGCGGGCGCCCCAGGACCGAGCGCATCGCCGTGTGCTCGGGCGGGTCGCTGCACAGCGTGATGCCTTCGAGCTGGGCGTTCATCGCCGGATCGACGAACACTCCGCGGGCGGACGAGAACGTCCGCCAGTCGCTCAGCGCGGCGCGCACCTCGTCGTAACGGGGCAGGGCGTAGAGATCGTGCCGGGACAGGTGGACCACCGGGCCCAGCGCGCGCAGCTCGGCGTAGATCGCGTAGGGATCGGTGCGCGCGTCCTCGGTGTACAGATCGACGTCGCTGACCGGGATCGTCGGCAACAGGTGCCTCCAGGGCCGTGGTGGGAGTCCGGAACCGGGCGTTTCGCGACCACGATAGAGGGACGGACCGGTCGCCGAGCCCCGCGCGACTCCGCGGTCCGGGCGCGGGACGGACCGTCCGCGGAGATCCACCGCAACCGGGCTCCGTGCGTTGCACGCGGTCCCGCCGACGGCGGGGCTCGCGCCATGATCTCCCGCCCAGCCGGGCGACGAGCCGGTCCGGGTTGCGCACGTGCGTGACATCGCCACCGAAGCGGTCGAGCAGCTGCGGTCGTACCTCCTCCAGCTCGACGGCGCGTTCGAGTCACCGGCAATGAGGGCGTCCGGCACCCGGCATGGCGTCCGTCATGGCGTCGATGGCGGGGTCGGCCGGTCTCCCGCTCCGTCTCCGCCGGCGACGATGCCGTCGAACCGACACGCCGACGGCGGCGCCGCGGGGACACCGGGACGCCGCCGTGGTCGTCGAAGGGGGCGGGTCGGGTCAGGCCTTCTCGCCGGTCGCCAGGCGGCTGCGCCGGCGCCCGTAGGCCAGGTAGACGACGAGACCGAGGATCATCCAGAGGACGAACCGGATCCAGGTGCCGGCCGGCAGGAACAGCGCCACGGCGAAGCACAGGATCGCCGAGATGATCGGCAGCACCGGCATGAACGGGACCTTGAAGGTGCGCTTGAGGTCCGGGCGGGTACGGCGCAGCACGATCACGCCGATCGAGACGAGCACGAACGCGGCCAGGGTGCCGATGTTGACCAGGTTGGCGAGCTCGGTCAGCTCCAGGAAGCCGCTCAGCGCGGCGGCCACCACACCGGTGATGATCGTGAGCTTGTAGGGGGTGCGGAACTTCGAGTGCACCTTGCCCAGCGTCGGGGGCAGCAGGTGGTCGCGGCTC
The DNA here is from genome assembly GCF_046546495.1 of Pseudonocardia nantongensis. Taxonomy (NCBI): domain Bacteria; kingdom Bacillati; phylum Actinomycetota; class Actinomycetes; order Pseudonocardiales; family Pseudonocardiaceae; genus Pseudonocardia; species Pseudonocardia nantongensis. The sequence continues at coordinate 16,941 of NZ_JBKGXT010000006.1, forward strand.
ATCGCGAACGCCACCCGGGTCTGGCCGAGCATCAGCGTCATGATCACGACGGTGAGCCCGATCAGGATGCCCAGCGAGATGATGAACTCGGCCGCCGGGATCCCGGTGGCGGCCATCGCGGCGGCCGCGGGAGCCTCCACACCGAGCTGGTCGTAGGGCAGGATGCCGGTGTAGACCAGCGACACGATGATGTAGATGACGGTCGCGATCGCCAGCGAGGCGATGATCCCGATCGGCATCGTGCGCTGCGGGTTCTTCACCTCCTCGGACAGCGTCGCGACGATGTCGAAGCCCAGGTAGGCGAAGAAGACGATCGCGGCACCGGTGAACACGCCGGTGAGCCCGAACCCGGAGTCGATGCCGAGGATCTGCAGCAGCAGCGGGACACCGGCGTCGGTGTTGTAGTCGACCGGCTGCGACGGCGGGATGAACGGCGTCCAGTTCGAGCCGCTGATGTAGAACGACCCGATCAGGATGATGCCGGCGACGATCACCAGCTTCAGGGTGGTGATCGAGGCGTTCACCCAGGCGGACAGCCGGATGCCGATGATCAGCACGACCATCATCAGCAGCGAGACGAAGACGGCCGGCAGGTCGATGACGCCGCCGCTGCCGGACCCGCCGGAGATCGCCGTCGGCACCTCGATCCCGAGGCCGCCCAGCACGCTGTCGAAGTAGCCGCTCCAGCCCTTCGCCACGGTCGCGGCGCCGAGGGTGAACTCCAGGATCAGGTCCCAGCCGATCATCCAGGCGATGAACTCGCCCAACGAGGCGTAGGAGAACGTGTACGCCGAGCCGGCCACCGGCACGGTGGAGGCGAACTCCGCGTAGCAGAGCGCGGCCAGCGCGCAGACCACACCGCTGATCAGGAACGACAGCGACACCGCCGGGCCGGAGTAGAGTGCCGCCGCCTCCCCGGCCAGGACGAACACACCGGTGCCGATGAGCACGCCGATGCCCATCACCGTCAGCTGGACCGGGCCGAGCGCCTTGCGCAGCCGGAACTCCGGTTCCTCGGTGTCCCTGATCGCCTGCTCGACCGATTTCGTGCGGAAGAACCCGCCCCCGCGGCTCGTGACCGTCATGGGCCGTGAACCTACGACCGCGGTCGGACCGCCGTCACCCGTCCGGCCCCATATTTAGGGACACGATAAGGTTGCGAAACGTAATCGCAGGTCACGATCCGCTCAGCGGCTCGTGCGGGAGACCGTGCGCCTGCGCGACCTCCGCCGACAGCAGCCGCCCGCGATGCGTCGAGAGCCCCGCGGCGAGCGCCGGGTCCGCCTCGGTCGCGGCCTCCCAGCCCCGGTCCGCGAGCCGCAGCACGTACGGCAGCGTGGCGTTGGTCAGCCCCCGGGTGGAGGTGTGCGGCACCGCGCCGGGCATGTTCGCCACGCAGTAGAAGACGGTGTCGTGCACGGTGTAGGTCGGGTCGGCGTGCGTCGTCGGGCGCGAGTCGGCGAAGCAGCCGCCCTGGTCGATCGCGATGTCGACGAGCACCGCACCCGGCCGCATCTGCGCCACCAGCTCGTTCGGGACCAGGGTCGGCGCCTTCGCGCCCGGCACCAGCACGGCGCCGATCACCAGGTCGGCGTTGCGGACCGCCTCGCCGACGGCGAGCCGGGTGGAGTACTCGGTGCGCACCGCGCCGGCGTACTGCTCGTCGATCACCCGCAGCTTGTCCACGTCGAGGTCGAGCACGGTCAGCTGGGCGCGCATCCCGGCGGCGATCGCGATCGCGTTCGCCCCGGCGACGCCCGCCCCCAGCACGACGACGTCGGCGCCCGGGGCCCCCGGGACCCCGCCCATCAGCACGCCACGCCCACCCGCCGAGCGCATCAGGTGGTACGCCCCGACCTGCGGGGCCAGCCGGCCCGCGACCTCGCTCATCGGGGCGAGCAGCGGCAACCGGCCGTCGCCGGTGCGGACGGTCTCGTAGGCGATCGAGGTGGTGCCGGCGGACAGCAGCGCGTCCGTGCAGGGCCGGGACGCGGCCAGGTGCAGGTAGGTGAACAGGACCAGGTCCGCGCGCAGGAACCGGTGCTCGGACCCGATCGGTTCCTTGACCTTGAGCAGCAGCTCGGCGGTCCCCCACACCTCGGCCGCATCCGCGACGATCCGGGCGCCCGCCTCCTTGTAGTCCGCGTCCGCGATCGAGGAGCCGGCACCGGCGTCGTGCTCGACGACGACCTCGTGCCCGCGGTCGACGAGCTCGTGCGCCCCGGCCGGGGTCAGCGCGACCCGGAACTCGCTGTCCTTGGTCTCCCTGGGTACCGCGACGCGCATCGTCGTCTCCTCACCTCGACTGCCGCCCATGGTGAGGAAATCCCGCCGGGCTGCAACCCCGACCCGGGCCGGCTACAGGCCGTCGCCGGCGAGGAACACCGTGGCGCCCTCGTCGCCGGTGACCAGCATCGCTCCGGTGTCCCCGGCGGAGAGGAACACCGCCGCACCGCGGGGCAGCTCCAGGTCCGGCCCCGGCCCCTCGACGGCCGCCTCGCCGGAGGTGCACAGCAGGATCCGGGCACCGGTGCCGGGCAGCTCGAGCTTGTCCCGGCCGTCGACGTCGGCGCGGCGCAGCAGGAACTCCTGCACCGGCACCTCGTAGCGCTGCCAGCCCGCGGAGTCCGGGTCGTCCCGCGGGACGCGCACCGGCGGCGGCGGCGCGCCGAAGTCCAGCACCCGCAGCAGCTCCGGCACGTCGACGTGCTTCGGGGTCAGGCCGCCGCGCAGCACGTTGTCCGAGTTCGCCATCAGCTCGATGGCGGCCCCGGACAGGTACGCGTGCAGGTTCCCGGCCGGCAGGTAGAGCGACTCCCCGGGATCGAGGGGGACCCGATTGAGCAGCAGCGCCGCCAGCACGCCCGCGTCGTCCGGGTAGCGCTCGGACAGGTCGAGCACCGTCCGGGCCTCGCCGGCGAACTCCTCGGCGCCCGAGGCGAGCAGCCGGACCGCGCCGTCCTGCAGGGCCGGGACGAGGTTGTCGAGCACCGACTGCGGCAGCGTGATCCAGGTGGTGAACAGGGCCCGCAGCCCGTCCGGCCCGGGCTGCCCGGCCAGCAGCTCGGTATAGGCTGCCAGCTCCGGCACGTCCAGCGCGCGCAGCAGCTCGACCGTGCGGGCCGGCTCCCGGAACCCGACGAGCGCGACGAAATCTGTCAGTGCGCAGATCAGTTCCGGCTTGTGGTTGGCGTCGCGGTAGCTGCGGTCCGGGGCGTCGACCGGGATACCTGCGGCGTTCTCACGGGCCCAGCCCTCGACGGCCTGCTCCAGGCTCGGGTGCGCCTGCAGGCTCAGCGGCTCGTCGGCGGCCAGCACCTTGAGCAGGAACGGCAGCCGGCCATCCCAGCGGTCCCGGCCCGCCCCGAGCGTCCCGTCCGGGTCGTCGGCGATCAGCTCGCCGAGCGGGCGCGGGGCGCCACCGGCGGCCCGCACCATCGACGGTGCGGCGGGGTGCGCGCCCAGCCAGAGCTCGGCCTGCGGGTGCGGCGAGGGCACCGGCTCACCGAGCAGCTCGGCGATCACGGTCCTGGAGCCCCAGGCATAGGTGCGAATCTGGTTGTCCAGCAGTTCCACGGATCCCCCGCAGGTCAGGTGCTCAGGGCGGCTCGGGTGGCCAGGCCGAGGTAGACGGCGGCGATGTCGGCGCGCAGGGCCAGCACGCCGGCGCGCAGCAGTACGGCGTCCGGGGTCCCGCGCGGGACCTCCTCGACCGGGTGCGCGAGGTCGGCGTTCGGCCACTCGCGGCCCAGGGTCCGGCGGCTGACCTGCTGCGGGTCCTCCTCACCGGTGCCGAACAGCACCAGCCGCGGGGGCAGCGCGGCGTCCGGCGCCGGGTCGTCGAACGGGTCCCGGAAGATGTCGGTCTCCCGCTCGGCGAGGTCGACCGCGACCCGCAGCCCGGCCAGCGTCCCGGCCTGGCCCAGGTCGTCGGCGTGCGCGACGATGCCGGCGTGGGTGGCCAGCGCGGTCGCCCCGTGCGCGGCGACCGCGGCGGCCGCCGGGTCCACCCCCCACAGCAGCGGGGTCCGCTCGGCCAGCCGCAGGGCCAGCGACTTCGCCGGGTTCACGAACGGCTCGTGGCCGGGCTGGCAGCGCTCGGCCTCGGCGTCCAGGACCTCGGCCAGCGGTTCCAGCCCACCGGTCGGGGAGAGCAGCTCCAGCTCGCTGACCGCGGACAGCGCGACGGTCAGCGCCTGGGCGAAGCCGAGTCCCTCCGGCAGCGGGATCCGCGGCTCGACCAGCCGGACCCGGCCGGCCCCGGCCTGCGCGACCGGGCCGGAGTCCGGTGCGGAGAGCACGACCTCGGCGCCGCGCCGGGTGGCGGTCTCGACCGACTCCGCGAGCACCGGGTCCGACGGGTCCGTGCTGTGCGCGAGGACGACGTCCAGCGGCCCGATCCAGCCCGGCACCCGCTCTGCCCGCACCACCGGCACCGGGCAGCGGTCCCCGAGCAGCGCGGTGAGCAGGTCGGCCACCGCCCCGGAGACGCCCGGGCGGCGCAGCAGCACCAGCGCGCGCGGCCGGTGCCCGCGGAGGCGGTCCAGGCCGGCCTCGCCCGCCGCGTGCACCGCCGAGCGCACCTGGGCGCCCGCGGTCGCGGCGGCGCGCAGCACCCCGGTGGTGTCTCGCGAGGTGAGCTCGCCCGGATCGGCGAGCAACGTGTCGTCCAGCACCGGGATCACCCGTCGTTCCTGCCGGGGGCCCCGGGACCGGTGCCGGGCAACGCGTCGTCGAGCAGCAGCACCGGGATCCCGTCGGTCACCGGGAAGCTGCGCCCGCAGGCCTCGCAGGTCAGCGCGTCCGCGTCGGTGTCGGCGGCGGTGCCGGGTCGCAGCGGCGCGTGCGCATCGCACGGGCAGGCCAGGATCTCCAGCAGCTGGGGGTCGAGCTGTAGTGCCACGGTTCTCCTCGTCGTCATCTCTCGCAGGCGATGCTGCCACCACGTGGCGGGCACGCGCGGCTGCCGACCGGGTACGGACGGTCGGTGGGTGGCGCGGCCGGCGCCGGCTCAGGCGCGGACGACCGCCAGCACCCCGTCGCACAGGGCGGCGACGGCGGCATCGTCGGCCGCCTCCACGTTCAGCCGCAGCAACGGCTCGGTGTTCGAGGCCCGCAGGTTGAACCAGGAGCCGTCCGGCAGCGACACCGTCAGGCCGTCGAGCCGGTCCAGCTCGGCCCCCTCGACCGCGCCGTAGCGGCGCTCGACCTCGGCGACCTTCGCGGACTGGTCGGCCACCGTCGAGTTGATCTCGCCGGACGCGGCGTAACGCTCGTACCCGGCCATCAGCCCGGACAGCGTCGGGGTGCCACCGGCCGCACCGCTGCGGGAGTGCTCGGACAGCGCAGCCAGCACGTGCAGCGCGGCCAGCATCCCCGAGTCGGCCTTCCAGAAGTCCCGGAAGTAGTAGTGCGCGGAGTGCTCGCCGCCGAACACCGCGCCGGTCTCGGCCATCGTCTGCTTGATGAACGAGTGCCCGACCCGGGTGCGCACCGGACGGCCGCCGTGCTCGGTGACCAGCTCGGGGACCGCCCGCGAGGTGATCAGGTTGTGGATCACGCAGGGGTCGGTCTCACCGCGGTCGTGGGCCCGGGCGAGCTCGCGGGCGGCGACCAACCCGGTGATCGCGCTGGGGCTCACGGCCTCGCCGCGCTCGTCGACCGCGAAGCAACGGTCGGCGTCGCCGTCGAAGGCCAGCCCGAGGTCGGCGCCCCCGGTGACGACGGCCTTCTGCAGGTCCACCAGGTTCGCCGGGTCCAGCGGGTTGGCCTCGTGGTTCGGGAAGGTGCCGTCGAGCTCGAAGTACAGCGGCACGACGCGCAGGCCGAGCCCGGTGAGCACGCTGGGGACGGTGTGCCCGCCCATCCCGTTGCCCGCGTCGACGACGACGGTCAGGCCCGCCACACCGGACAGGTCGACCAGCGAGCGCAGGTGCTCGGCGTACCCGGAGAGCATGTCCCGCTCGCGCACGGAGCCCCGGCGCGCTCCCTCCGGTACCCCGTCGTCGAGCATCCGGGCGGCGTCGTCGCGGATCGTGGCCAGGCCGCTGTCCTGCCCGATCGGCACGGCGCCGCCGCGGCAGAGCTTGATCCCGTTGTAGCGGGCCGGGTTGTGGCTGGCGGTGAACATCGCGCCGGGCAGGCCCAGCGAGCCGGACGCGAAGTAGAGCATGTCCGTGCTCGCCAGCCCGATGTCGACGACGTCGAGGCCCTGCCTGGTGACGCCGTCGGCGAACGCCGCGGCGAGGACGGGCGAGGAGTCGCGCATGTCCCGGCCGACGACCACCGCCGAGGGGCCTGGGTCGTCCGCGGCGACCAGACGGGCGGTCGCCGCGCCGAGCGCTCGGGCGGTCCGTTCGTCGAGCTGGTCGCCGACGACACCGCGGATGTCGTAGGCCTTCACGATCGCCGAGAGGTCGGGCACGACGCACGACCCTAGCGCAGACCCGTCGCCCGTCCGCGCAGGTCTCCGGGTCCCCGGTCGGCCGGGCCCGGCCGTCACTCCGTCGGGCTGATCGCCCGCTAGTCAGTCGTCCTCACCCGGCGCCGGAAGCACCCGCAGGTGCCCGCGCCGCCCGGTGCCGCCGGACCTGGCCACCACCTCGACCGGCCGATCCAACCGGCCGGCCTCACGGACGGCGTCGGCGAGCGCCGTGAGCTCCTCGGCGGCGTGCTGGGGCGGAGCGAACTCGCCCTCGAACCGGACTACCTCCCAACCGCGCGGGGCGGTCAGGTTGTGCGCGTGGGGGGTGCACAGGTCGTAGGAGTGCGGTTCGGCCTGCGTGGCCAGCGGGCCGACGACGGCGGTGGAGTCGGCGTAGACGTAGGTGAGCGTGGCGACGGCGAGCTCGGTGCAGCCCGTCCGCGAACATCTCCGCACACTCAACACATCGGGGACGATAGCCCCTGTCCCGTCGCTCGCCGCGCTGCGACGCGCACCCGGCTCGCGCCCGGCCCGCCGTGGATCCGCCCAGCCGTGGCTCCTCTCCGGGCGGCGCTCGGGCCTAGAATGCACGGGTGTCCACCGCCCACCGCCTGCTGCGCCGCACGCCCCGCCGCCGGGACCGCCGGGGCCGGGGGCTGCGCGGACTGATGTACCCGGTGTCCACGCCCGCGTTCCGCACCCGGGCCGAACGGTTCGACGCGAAGGTCCTCGAGGCGCTCGAACCGATCGAGACCCGCTGGGGCCCGGAGCTGGCGGACCTGGACGTGGCCGTCGACGACGTGCCCGCGGTCGATCGCACCTCGCCGGACGAGGTCGTCTGGGGTGCCGGGGTGCTCGCCGACGCACGCGTCCCGCTGGCCCACCTGGTCCCGGCCGGGGTGGACTCGGCCGGGCTGCCGACCCGGGCCCGGATCGTGCTCTACCGGCGGCCGCTGGAGGCCCGCGCCCGGGACGGCGAGGACCTGGCCGACTTGGTGCACGAGGTGCTGGTCGAGCAGGTCGCCGAGTACCTCAACATCGAGCCGGACGCCGTCGACGGCGGCTGAGCGGAGCTTGCGGAGCGAACATCAGCGCTGAGCGGAGCTTGCGGAGCGAACATCAGCACTGAGCGCACACGACGACGCCCGGACCACCGACCGGTGGCCCGGGCGTCCGTGTTCGTGTGCTCCCTAGACGGCGGCGCGGCGCAGCCGGCGCCGCTCCCGCTCGGAGAGCCCGCCCCAGATGCCGAAGCGCTCGTCCTGGGCCAGTGCGTACTCCAGGCACTCGGCCCGGACCTCGCAGCCGGCACAGATGCGCTTGGCCTCCCGGGTCGAGCCGCCCTTCTCCGGGAAGAACGCCTCCGGGTCGGTCTGCGCGCACAGCGCGCGTTCCTGCCAGTCGGGCACCTCCTCGCCGGGCACCTCGTCCAGCAGGCCACGCAGATCCAGCACCTGCGCGACCCGGTCCGCATCGTCCTCGACCGTGCCGGCCGTGCCCCCCGGACCGGCCGTCCCCGCCGGCCGCAGCATCCGCATGAAGCTCTCGACGTCGTCCACTCGCCCCACCTCCCCGCAACGAACCGGCGAATGACACCACTGTAAGTACAGCGCTGACGTTCGCTCTAAGCAAGCCAACTCTGCCGAACGAGTGAGTCCGCCTGCGCGGATGTTTAGGGCGTTCGGGAGGATGGGTACGTGCCATCTCTCACCCGTCGTGTCAGCCCGTGGTTCCTGCTCCTGGTCGGTGTGTCCGCACTCGGCGGGGTGCTCTCGGTGGCCGCGGTACCGGTGCAGTCGGAGGCGCTGTTCATCGGGGGCGTGTTCCTGCTCGTGCTCGCCGGCTGGGCGGTATCGCTGTGCCTGCACGAGTTCGGGCACGCGATCGTCGCCTACCGCGGCGGCGACACCTCGGTGGCGGCCAAGGGATATCTCACCCTCGACGTGCGCCGCTACACGGACGTGGGCTACTCGTTCGTGTTGCCGCTGCTCATCTTCCTGATCGGCGGCCTGCCGCTGCCCGGCGGCGCGGTGTGGATCAACCAGTGGGCGCTGCGTTCGCGGGCCTGGCGGACCTGGGTGTCGCTGGCAGGCCCGCTGGCGAACCTGCTGCTGGGCGTGGTGCTGGTCCTGGCGGTGGCGCTGGTCCCGATGCCGGCCACGCTGGCCGCCGGGCTCTCCGCGCTCGCGCTGTTCCAGGTCGTCGCGTTCGTGCTGAACATCCTGCCGGTACCCGGGCTGGACGGCTACGGCGCGCTGGAGCCGTACCTGCCGCCGGACGCGCAGCGGCTGGGCGCGAGGGTCCGGCCGTGGGCGCCGCTGGCCCTGCTGGCGGTGCTGCTGTTCGTGCCGGGGGTGAGCTCGGCGTTCTTCGCGGGCACCCAGGTGCTCTACGCGGCCGTCGGCGGGGACGCCGACCTGGCCGGTGCCGGGTTCCAGGCGCTGTTCTTCTGGCGCTACCTGTAACGGGTCAGACCCGCGCTGCGGCGACCATCGCCGGGACCGTGTCGCTGCCGGCGGGCAGCGCGTCCACCGGCCACCACCGCAGGTCCAGCGACTCGTCGCTGATCCTCGGCTGCGCACCGGACGGCGCGCGGACCAGGTAGCGGACGTCCAGGTGCCGGGTCGGCCGGCCGAGCGAGCAGGTCACCGGGTGCACGTCCACGTGCAGCGGGTGCTCGGCGATCTCCAGGCCGTCCATCCCGGACTCCTCGGTGGCCTCGCGCAGCGCCGCCGCGCGCAGGCTCGCGTCTCCGGGCTCGCAGTGCCCGCCGAGCTGGATCCAGCGCCCCACCCGCGGGTGCAGGGTCAGCAGGGTGTGCTCACCGGTGGCGTCGAGGACCAGCGCGGACGCCGTCAGGTGGCCGGGGACGCAGGAGCGGTCGCAGGCGTCGTCCGGGCGGGCGTCGAGGAACGCCAGCAGGGCGTGCTGCAGTGCCCGCTGAGCCTCGCCCGACGGCTCCCATGCGGCCAGCTCACCGGCCGCGGTCGCCGGGGCTACCACGCGCTCCCGCCGTTCATGCGGGACTCACAGCTCGATCAGCCCGCTTGCGGGGTCGCGGGGGGTGCGGGGTTCCAACGGCTCGGCCGGCACCCCGACGGCCACCGCGCCGAGCGCCTCCCAATCGTCCGGCAGGCCGAGACCGGCCCGCGCCACATCCGGCGCGAAGATCGTCGAGCCGACCCAGCAGGACGCCAGGCCCTCGGCGGCCAGCGCGACCAGCAGGGCCTGCACCGCGGCACCGCCCGCGACGGTGAACATGTCCCGCTCGGCGGCGCCCCGGGCCGCGTCCGGGTAGTCGTGCATCCCCTCCCGAGAGCGGAACGACAGCACCAGCTCCGGCGCGCGGCGCAGCAGCTCGCCGCGGGCCAGTCGCCGGTCGATCTCGTCGTCCGGTCGGCCGTCGGCGGCCAGGTCCGCCCGCCAGCGCGCGCGCAGCGCGTCCAGCAGCGCGGTCCGCCGCGCCGGGTCGCGCAGCCACACGAACCGGAACGGGGTGCTGTGGTGCGGCGCCGGCGCGGTCAGCGCGGTCCCGACGGCCCGGCGCAGCGCGTCGGCGTCCACCGGCTCGTCGGCGAAGTCGCGGGTGCTGCGGCGCAGCAGGACGGCCTCCCGGCGGCCGCGGGCGATCGCCTCCTCGGTCCCCAGCCAGAACAGGTCCTCGGCGACCGGCCGGACCAGGTCGCGGGCCGAGCTGCCGTCGTCGTCGACGGTCATGCCGCGCACCACGGCGACCGGCAGCGCGCCGAGCTTGCCCTTGACCAGGTCGGCGGCCGCGGCGATCTCGTCGGCCAGCGCGATCTCGGTGACCAGCAGGTCGTTGCCCTGGGCGTCGACGGCGCCGCCGTAGCGGTGCAGCACCGGGACCCCGGCCGAGCCGATCGCCACGTCGGTCTGCCCGACCCGCCAGGTCCGGCCGAGCGTGTCGGTGACGACGACGCCGACGTCGCGCCCCAGCCGCTCGCGCAACCCGTCCCGCAGCGCGGCGGCCGAGGCGTCCGGGTCGGCGGGCAGCAGGGCGAGCTCGTCGCGGCGCACGTTCGAGCCGTCCACCCCGGCCGCGGCCTGCACGATCCCGAGCTTCCCGGTGACGATCAGCGTCCGCCCGCGGCGGGCCAGGATCCGCTCGGTCTCGGCGTCGATCAGGCTGCGGCGCAGCGCGTCCCGCTCGTCGAGGTCCTCCGGCGCGGGGACCAGCCTGCCCTCCACCTTGGAGAACACCTTGCTGGTGACGACGACGACGTCGCCGTCACGCAGCCAGTCCAGCGCGTCGGCGAGCGCGCCGGCGAGGTCGTCACCGGGCCGGAACTCGGGCAGTCCGGGGACCGGCAGGATCTGCAGCGCGGCCGACGCGTGGTCCCGGAACTCACCGGCCGGCTCAGTCAACGCGGACGCCTGCCAGGTCGAACGCGGCCCGGGCCATCCCGGCGGTGGCGTCGGTGTCTGTCATCAGCAGCGGCACCTCGCGCACGGTCGCCCCGGGCACCTCGCAGGCGTCCCCGGTGTGCACCAGGTAGCCGTCGAGCAGGCCGCCCTCGCCGCGCCCGCCGTAGTGCCGCCCGACGCCCTCCGCGGAGGTCTCGACCCCGAGCGCGGACAGGCAGGCGTCGGCCATCCCGCGCACCGGGCGGCCGCCCACGATCGGGGACAGCCCGACGACCGGGGCCGGCGTGGCGGCCAGCGCCTGCGGCACCCCCGGCACCGAGACGATCGTGCCGATGCTCACGACCGGGTTCGATGGCGCCACCAGGACCACGTCGGCCTCGGCGATCGAGGCCCGCGCCGCGGGCAGGATCGCGGCCGTGTCGGCGCCGACCGAGGCGAACCGGTGCGCCGGCGGCACCGCCTTGTGCCGGATCCACCACTCCTGGAAGTGGATCGCCACCTGCGGTGGGGCGTCCTGTTCGTCACCCGCAGGGCCCAGGTCCGGATTGTCGATCACCACGTGCGTCTCGACCCGGTCGTCGGAGGCAGGCAGCAGCCGCACCCCAGGCTGCCAGCGGTGGCAGAGCGCCTCGGTGACCTGGGACAGCGGGTAGCCGGCGCGCAGCATCCGGGTCCGGACCAGGTGCGTGGCGACGTCCCGGTCGCCGAGCCCGAACCAGGTGGGCTCGGCCTCGTAGGCGGCGAGCTCCTCGCGGATCGACCAGGTCTCGCCCGCGCGGCCCCAGCCCTTGCCGGTGTCGATGCCGTCGCCGAGGGTGTACATGCAGGTGTCGAGGTCCGGACAGACCCGCAGGCCGTGCAACCAGATGTCGTCGCCGACGTTGACCACGGCGTCGACCTGGTGCGGGTGGCCGGCGTCCCCGCCCGCCCGCCCGGGCCCGATCGCGGGCAGGCCCAGTGCGGCCTTGACCCCTTGCAGGAAGCGGGCCCCGCCGACCCCGCCGACCAGAACGGTGACCTTCACGGTCGCGACCCTACGTCGGCTCCCGGAGCTCACATCCCGCGGTAGTCGCGCGGGGAGTACCGCGGCCCGAACCGGGGCCGCCGGAAACCGGACGACTCGATGTAGCGCACCGCCCGCTGGCGCTGCGGGGCGTAGGGGGCGAGCACCTCGAGCAGCCCGGCGTCGTCGAGGTCGTGGCCGAGCAGCGCCCGGCCGACGGTGTTCGGGATGTGGAAGTCGCCGAAGCTGACCGCGTCCGGGTCACCCCAGGCCCGTTGCGCGATCTCCGCCGCGGTCCAGACGCCGATCCCGCGGATCCGGCGCAGCAGGATCCGGCCCGGTTCGCCACCCAGCTCGGCGGCGTGTTCCAGCCGGTGGGCGACGACGGCGGCGTGCAGGATCGCGGAGCGCCGGGCGTGGTCCACCCCGGCCCGGTGCCACTCCCAGTCCGGGATCGCGCGCACCTGCTGCGGGGTCGGCGGGACCCGCATCCCGTCCGGGACGATCCCGGCCGGCCCGGGTGCCGGGTCGCCGAAGCGGCGGGCCAGCTCCCGGAACGACCGCTTGGCCTCGGTGCCGGTGACCTTCTGCTCGAGCACCGCGGGCAGCAGCGCGTCCCACACCCGCCCGGACGAGCCGATCCGCAGACCCGGACGCCGGCGCACGGCGTCGGCGACCAGCGGGTGGTGCGCGACGAACGCGGCCGGCTCGTCGTCGTCGCCGAGCAGTGCGGGCAGCCGGTCGACCTCCCAGGCCGCGCCCGGCCCCCAGCCGGTGGCCCGCACGGTGCCGTGCTCGCCCCCGCCCGCCCGGCGCCGGATCGCGACGGTGGCCGGCCCGGCCGGGGTGGTGGACACCCGCCAGATCACGCCGCCGTCGCCCTCGGTGCGCCACGTCGGGTCGCCGCGCCCCCGTCGCAGCGGGGACAGCACGCCGTGCAGGTCGAGCGGGAACGGCGGGCGCCACTCGCGGTCGAGCACCGCCGCCGCCCTCACACGTCCGGCGAGAACCGGACCCCGTGCGGCGGGAGCGACACGTCCGGCCAGATCCGCATGTTGTTGCGCAGCTCGCAGTGCGCGCCGATCACCGCGCGGTCGCCCACGACGGTGTCCCGCACGCTGGCGCCCTCCTCGACGAACGCGCCCGCGCCGATCACCGAGTTCTCCACCACCGCACCCGCGGCGACGACCGCGCCGTCGAACAGCATCGAGCCCTCGATCTTGGCCCCGGAGCCGACCCGGGCGCCGCGACCGATGGTGGTGCCGCCGAACACGAACGCGTCCGCGGCGACCTCGGCCCCGTCGAGCAGCATCACCTCGCCGGTCGGGCCGGGCAGGGCCGCGGACGGCGCGACCCCGCGGACCAGGTCGGCCGAGCCGTGCACCAGGTCGCCGGGGGTGCCCATGTCCCGCCAGTACGCGACGTCGACGTGCCCCTGCACGTGCGCCCCGGAGGCCAGCAGGTCGGGGAACGTCTCGCGCTCCACCGACACCGGGCGTCCCTCGGGGATGTTGTCGATGATCGCGCGGCGGAAGACGTAGCACCCGGCGTTGATCTGGTCGGTCGGCGGGTCCTCGGTCTTCTCCAGGAACGCGCTGACCCGGCCGGAGGCGTCGGTGGGCACGCAGCCGAACGCCCGCGGGTTCTGCACCCGCACCAGGTGCAGCGTGACGTCGGCGCCGGTGCTGCGGTGGGTGTCGGCGACCGCCCGCAGGTCGGTGCCGGCCAGCACGTCCCCGTTGAAGATCATCACGTGCTCGGCGGAGAGCTTCCCGGCGACGTTGCGGATCCCGCCGCCGGTGCCCATCGGCTCGTCCTCGGTGACGTAGGTCAGGTCCAGCCCGAGCGCCGCACCGTCGCCGAAGTGCTCCTCGAAGGTCTCGGCCAGGTAGCTGGTGCCCAGCACCGCCCGCCGGATCCCGGCCTCCCGGATCCGGGACAGCAGGTGCGCCAGGAACGGCACCCCCGCGGTCGGCAGCATCGGTTTGGGCGCCGACAGCGTCAGTGGTCGCAGCCGGGTGCCCTTGCCCCCGACCAGAACGACCGCCTCGACGTCCTGCACAGCGGTTCCCCCTCCGTGTGTCGTGTCGTGTCGTCCGGAGTGCTTCCGGTTCAGCGCGCGCCGCGGTCCACCAGTCCGGCCCGCACCGCCAGGCCCGCCCGGACGGCGGCCCGCAACGGCGCGTTCCGCCGGCCCGGGTGCCGATCGGCCAGGTAGCGGTAGGCGCTGCGGTGGTGCTCGGCCAGCATCCGCGCCGACACCTCCGGCTTGCCGGTGGACACCCCGCCGACGTGGACGACCTCCGCCGAGGGTACGTAGACGTTGCGCCAGCCGGCCCGGCCGAGGCGTTCGCCCAGGTCGACGTCCTCGAAGTACATGAAGTAGCGCGGGTCGAATCCCTCCACCGAGTCGAACGCGGCGCGCCGCAGCAGCAGGCAGGAGCCGGACAGCCAGCCGGCGTCGCGCTCGGTGAGGTCCTCCCCGGAACGCCGGTAGGCGGTCGTCCACGGGTTGCCCGGCCAGACCGGGCCCAGTGCGGCGTGTCCGGCCCCGGCCACCAGCGAGGGCACCGCCCGCGCCGACGGGTAGACGGTCCCGGAGGGCTCGCGGATCAGCGGGCCCAGCGCGCCCGCCCGCGGGTGCCGGTGCCCGGCGTCGAGCAGAGTGTCCAGCGAACCGGGCAGCCACTCCAGGTCCGGGTTCGCGACGACGACCCAGCCGTACTCCGGGCCGAGCGCGGCGACACCGCGGTTCGCGCCGCCCCCGTAGCCGACGTTCTCGCCGATCGGCAGGAACTCGACGCCCCGGCGCTCCCGGGCGGCGCGCTCCGGGACGCCGTCGACCGAGCCGTTGTCGGCCAGCACCACCGGCACGTCGGTGCGGGCGGTGGCCCCGGCCAGCGAGTCCAGGAAGGTGTCCAGCGTGGCCCCGGGCGAGTAGGTCACGGTGACCACGGCGACGCCGTCGCCGTAGCGCGCGGTGGCGGTCTGCACGGCCTGCACCCGGTGCACGCTAGCGAGGCCCGGTGGCCGCCGGACGGGCGGGACCGCACGATCGCTCCCGCGAAGATCACACTCCGTCATCGGCGGCCCCGTTCCGATGCCCGCACCGGACCCGTCGACGCGTTCCGACCAGCACCGACGCCGTTCCGGGCATCGTCACCCTCAAGGTTCGATCCCGTCCGGCGTCCGGGGGATGCTGCCGACACGCGTGCCCCGAGGGGCTCCGGTGGGGGTCCGAATGTTGCACCCTGAACGAGGCCGGATGCGCGCCTCCGGCCGCCCATCACCGCCCACGAACCACCGGCCCTCGGGCCGCGGAGCAGTCACGGAGGGAGACGACGTGTCCGGACCCCGCGACCCGCGCGCCCGTGGCCCTCGCCCGTCGTCCTCGCGTCCCCCCGCGGCCGAGCGGGCCGCCGCCCGGCGGGCCGCCCGCCCGCCCGCCGGCGACCCCGCGTCGTGGAGCCGTCACGCGCCCGGGCGCGCCCGGGACCAGCGTCGTGGCTCCACGGCGCGGGGCGGCCGCCTGCTGCACCGTCTCCGGGTCGGGGTCGCGGTGCTGTCCGCGCTCACCGTCCTGCTCACCGGCGCGGTCTGGACGTTCTACCGGGACGTCACCGGTGGCATCAGCACCACCAATGTGATCTTCGGGGGCACGTCCGGCGACGGGCAGAACATCCTGCTGGTCGGTGTCGACAGCCGGACCGACGCCCAGGGCAACCCGCTCCCGGACGAGGTGCTGGCCCAGCTGCGCAGCGGCGCGGAGTCCGGCGTCCTCAACTCGGACACGATCATCCTGGTGCACGTCCCGGAGGACGGCGGCAGCGCGACGGCGTTCTCGATCCCGCGCGACTCCGAGGTACAGATCCCCGGGCTGGGCCGCAACAAGATCAACGCGGCGTACCCGCAGACCAAGGCCGAGGCGGCGTCCCGGCTGGCGTCCGAGGGGATGACCGACCCGAAGCGGATCGACCAGGAGTCCTCGCAGGCCGGGCGGCAGGCGTTGCTCGGGGCGGTGCAGGACCTCACCGGGCTCGGCGTCGACCACTTCGCCGAGGTGAACCTGCTCGGTTTCTACAACCTGACCCGGGCGATCGGCGGCGTCGACGTGTGCCTCAAGGCACCGGTCCACGACGAGCTGTCCGGAGCGGACTTCCAGGCCGGTCCGCAGACGATCTCCGGTGGGGACGCGCTGGCGTTCGTCCGGCAGCGGCACGGCCTGGCCGGCGGCGACCTGTCCCGGATCAACCGGCAGCAGGTGTTCCTGGCTTCGGTGGCGAACAAGGTGCTGTCGTCCGGGACGCTGAGCGACCCGTCGAAGCTCTCCGCACTGATCGACGTCGTGCAGCAGTCGGTCGTGCTCGACAGCGGCTGGGACGTGCTGGCCTTCGCCCGTCAGGCCTCAGACATCGCGGCCGGCGAGATGAACTTCCTGACCATCCCCACCGGGGAGTCGCGGGACAGCGGTCGCGGCGACGTGCTCACCGTCGATCCGGCTCAGGTGCAGGACTTCGTCGCCCGGCACACCGAGCCGGCTCCGGAGCCGGAGGCCGATCCCTCGGAGGCGGCCGACTCCGAGGAGGTCCCACCGCCCGCGCCGGTGACCGCGGACGTCGCCAACGGGTCCGGCGCCACCGGGCTCGCCGCGGACGTCGCCGGGACCCTCGGGCAGAACGGCATCGCGACCGGGGAGGTCGGCAACGCCCCGGACCGCACGACGTCGGTGGTGCGCTACAGCCAGGCAGACGGCGACGCCGCGGCCCGCCGGGTCGCCGACGCCCTCGGCGGGGTCGGCGTCGAGCAGTCCGACGGGGTGGCACAGGGCCGGGTGCAGGTCCTGATCGGTACCGACTTCAGCGGTCCCGGCACCGGCGGATCGCCCGCGGACACCGCGCCCGCCTCGTCGGCGGCGCCGAGCACGCCGCCGATCACGGCCGGCGGGGTGCCCTGCATCGACTGAGCGGAGCTTGCGGAGCGAACATCGGCACTGAGCGGAGCTCGCGGAGCGAACATCGGCACTGAGCGGAGCTTGCGGAGCGAACATCGGCACTGAGCGGAGCTCGCGGAGCGAACATCCGCACCGAGCGGAGCTTGCGGAGCGAACATCGGCACCGAGCGGAGCTCGCGGAGCGAACATCGGCACCGAGCGACCTCTCGACCGGGACCGCGCCGCGCTCGGTACGGTCCGTTCGATGTCACCCGTCTTCGGCTCCGGCCTGTACCTCACCGACGCCCTGCTCGGCCCTGCACTCGGTGGGTCCGCGGCCCGGCCGCTGCTCACCCACTACGACGACGCCACCGGCGAGCGGATGGAGCTGTCCGGCACCACCACGGCGAACTGGACCGCGAAGGCGGCGAACCTGCTGCGTGACGAGTGCGATGTGGAGCCGGGCACGCGGGTGACGGTGCTGCTGCCCGCACACTGGCAGACGGCCGCGGCCCTGCTCGCCGTCTGGGCGTGCGGTGCGGAGCTGGTGGGCGACCCGTCGTCGGCCGAGTGGGTGCTGGCCGACGCCGCCCGGCTGGACACCGCGCTGGCGGCCCAACCGGACGGCGTCGTGGCGTTCTCGCTGGACGCGTTCGGCGGCGGGCTCACCGGGCTGCCGTCCGGGACGGTCGACTTCGCGACCGAGGTGCGGGTGCACGGCGACGAGTTCGTCCCGTGGGACCCGGTGGACGGCGACGCGCCGGCCTGGGACGGCGAGCCGGGGTCCGCGGTGCTGGCCGCCGCCCGGGACCGGGCCGCGGCGCTGGGCCTGTCCGAGGGATCCCGGGTCCACTCGACGGCGGCCTGGGACACCGCCGACGGCCTGCGCGACGGGCTGCTGGCGGTGCTCGCCGCCGGCGGGTCGCTGGTGCAGACGGTCAACCCGGCGGACGACCCCGCGGTCCTGGCGCGGCGCGCCGAGACCGAACGCTGCACCGCACGGCTGCCCTGAGGCCCGGCGGTCGAGGAGCGCGCCAGCTGCACCGGCCCTGCCTGGTGTGAGCGGGGATCCGGCGCCGTGAGATGCTGGTCGACCGTGAACGCCAGCACCGAGACCGGGCCCGATGGCCCGGTGAGCGCACGGGACGTCGACACCGCGGCCGAACGGCTGCACGCGGTGATCGGCCCGACGCCGCTGCAGCTCAACCCGCGGCTGTCCGACGCGCTGCACGGCGAGGTCTGGGTCAAGCGCGAGGATCTGCAGCCGGTGCGCTCCTACAAGGTCCGCGGCGCCTACAACCTGATCGCCCAGCTCTCCGAGGCCGACCGGGCCGCCGGCGTGGTCTGTGCCAGCGCCGGGAACCACGCGCAGGGCGTGGCGTTCGCCTGCCGGCGGCTCGGCGTGCGCGGCCGCGTCTACCTGCCCGGCACCACGCCCCGGCAGAAGCGGGACCGGGTCGCGCGGCTCGGCCGGGACGCCGTCGAGGTCCGGGTGGTCGGCAACACCTACGACGAGGCCGCCGCGGCCGCGCGCGCCGACGCCGAGTCGAGCGGGGCCACCCAGGTACCGGCGTTCAACGACCCGCGCACGGTGGCCGGTCAGGGAACCATCGCCCGGGAGGTGCTGGCCCAGCTGGCCGACCCGCCGGACGTCCTGGTCGTCCCGGTCGGTGGCGGCGGGCTGCTCGCCGGCGCGATCACCTACCTGCGCCGGCACTCCCCCGGCACCCGGATCGTCGGGGTGGAACCGGCCGGGGCGGCCAGCATGGCCGCCGCGGTGCAGGCCGGGTCCCCGGTCGACCTGGGCTCGCTGGATCCGTTCGTCGACGGCGCGGCGGTCCGCAAGGTCGGCGCCGCGACGTTCGACGTGGTCCGCGACTCCGGCGTCGAGCTGGTCGCGGTGCCCGAGGGCC
The DNA here is from genome assembly GCF_046546495.1 of Pseudonocardia nantongensis. Taxonomy (NCBI): domain Bacteria; kingdom Bacillati; phylum Actinomycetota; class Actinomycetes; order Pseudonocardiales; family Pseudonocardiaceae; genus Pseudonocardia; species Pseudonocardia nantongensis. The sequence goes on from NZ_JBKGXT010000006.1 coordinate 35,597, forward strand.
GGATCTGTGTCGAGATGCTGGCGCTCTACCAGACCGACGGGATCATCGCCGAGCCCGCCGGGGCGCTCTCTCCGGCCGCGCTGGACCGGCTGGACATCCCGCGCGACGCCCACACGGTCTGCCTGCTCTCCGGCGGGAACAACGACGTCAGCCGGTACGCCGACATCGTCGAGCGAGCGCTGGTCTTCGAGGGACGCAAGCACTACTTCCTGGTCGAGTTCCCGCAGGAGCCGGGCGCCCTGCGCCGGTTCCTGGACGACGTCCTCGGCCCGGACGACGACATCACCCTGTTCGAGTACACCAAGCGCTCGAACCGGGAGACCGGCCCGGCGCTGGTGGGTATCGAGCTCGGGTCGCCGGACGACCTCGCCGCGCTGGTCAAGCGGATGGACGAGGCTCCCCCGCACATCGAGCAGATCCCGCCGGACAGCCCGCTGTTCGGCTTCATACTCTGACGCCGCCACTCCACACCCCGCGCGTCACACCCCGCGGGCCGTCGTCACACCCGTTGCAGCAGGTGTGTGGACGGGCCGAGGGGTCTGCAGCGAGTCACTTGAGGAGGCTGCGCGCCATCACCATGCGCTGGATCTGGTTGGTGCCCTCGTAGATCTGGGTGATCTTCGCGTCCCGCATCATCCGCTCCACCGGGAAGTCGCGGGTATAGCCGGCCCCGCCGAGCAGCTGGACCGCGTCGGTGGTCACCGACATCGCGGTGTCCGAGGCGAAGCACTTCGCGGCCGAGGAGATGAAGCCCAGGTCCGGCTCGCCACGCTCGGCCCGGGAGGTGGCGACGTAGCAGAGCTGGCGGGCCGCCTCGACCTTCATCGCCATGTCGGCCAGCATGAACTGCAGGCCCTGGAACTCGGCCAGCGCCTGCCCGAACTGCTTGCGCTCCCTCATGTACCCGGTGGCGATGTCCAGCGCGCCCTGGGCGATGCCGACGGCCTGCGAGCCGATCGTCGGGCGGGTGTGGTCGAGCGTGCGCAACGCGGTCCTGAAGCCGGTCCCCTCGGCGCCGATGATCCGGTCGCCCGGGATGCGGCAGTCCTCGAAGTGAATCTCGCGGGTCGGCGAGCCGTGGATGCCGAGCTTGCGCTCCTTCGAGCCGACGACGAAGCCGGGGTCGTCGGAGTGGACCACGAACGCGGAGATCCCGCCGGCCTTGCGCTCCGGGTCGGTCACCGCCATCACGGTGTACCAGGTCGACTCGCCGGCGTTGGTGATCCAGCACTTGGTGCCGTTCAGGATCCAGTCGTCGCCGTTCCGACGGGCGCGGGTCTTCATCGACGCGGCGTCCGAACCGGCCTCCCGCTCGGACAGCGCGTAGCTGACCATCGCCTCGCCGGACGCGACCGACGGCAGCACCTGCTTCTTCAGCTCGTCCGAGGCCGACAGCAGGATCGGGGTGAGCCCGAGTCCGTTCACGCCGGGGATCAGCGAGGACGACGCGCACACCCGGGCGACCTCCTCGATCACGATGCAGCCGGCGAGCTCGTCGGCGCCCTGACCGCCGTACTCCTCCGGGATGAGCACCGCGTGGAACCCGGCCCGGACCAGCGCGTCCCGGGCCTCGGTCGGGTAACGACCCTGCTCGTCGACGTCGGCCGCGTGCGGCGCGATCTCCTTCTCCGCCAGGTCCCGCACCGCCTCGCGCAGCGCCTGGTGCTCCTCGCTGAGCTGGTAGCTGTCGAAATCGCTGTTCATACGACCCACCCTAACGGCACGCAGTGCCACCGAACAACGGTGTTGCTACCCTCAGTGCCATGACGAACAGCACTCCCGCCAGCCGCCGCGGCCGCTCCCCCGAGGGCCGCGCGGAGCTCCGCCGGGAGCTGGTCGCGGCGGCGGCCCGGCTGTTCACCGAGCGCGGCTACGACGAGACGACCGTCGACGACATCGCGGCCGCGGCAGGCGTCGGGCGCCGGACGTTCTTCCGCTACTTCCGCGGCAAGGAGGACGCGCTCTCGCCGGACCACGGGCGCGGGCTGGCCCGGATCGCCGAGGTGTTCGACACCGCGCACCCGGACGAGCCGCTACGGTCGCTGGCACTGCGTGCCGCGGAGACCGTCTTCGAGCTCTACACCGACGACGCCGAGGTGGCCCGGCAGCGGTTCGCGCTGATCCGGGAGGTGCCTGCGCTGCGGGACCGGGAGGCCGCGTCGGTGCAGCACTACCGGCGACTGCTCACCCGGGAGCTGACCGCCCGGATGGCCGGAGAGCCGGACGGCGAGCTGCGGGCGGCGGTGACCGCGGCGGCCCTGGTCGCGGCACACAACCAGGCCCTGCGGCGCTGGCTGGCCGACGGCGCCCGGAGCCGGCACGTCCCCGCCTGCGTCGAGCACTTCCGCACGGTGGCGCCGATGCTGCCGCTGGAGGGGGCGACGACCGAGCCCGACCTGGAGGGCGTCACCCGCCGGCTGGAACGGGCGGCCCGGGCCCTGGAACGGGGGTGAACGCGGCGGACCGGCTGATGCCGCGGCCCGTGATCGCCGGCCCCGGACATGCGTGATCCCCGGGCCGCACCGGGGTGCGCATGCCGAACCGGACTGGATTCGGACCCGGGGATCACGGGCGACTGCCTGGAATTGCCGGCACCACACCGGCTTCCACGACCGTCTCCGGAGCGGGACCGATCCCGCCCGGTAGAACGTGGTGCTAGCGGACAGCCACCTCACGTGTCCTGTAGCTCATCGGCTGGACCACCTCCTTTCCCGTGTGCCGACACCGTACGCACGTGATCGGCGGCGGCGCCATGGGAATTTCGGCGCAGGCCCAGGTGATCGGCGATCGGGCGGCGACCCCGGACGACCGTGGCCGCAGCGACCGCCCGATGGACGATCACCTGTCCTCGCCGCGGGCGGTGGCGCGCAGGGTCGCGTCCTTGTCCAGCACGGACCGTTCCAGGTCCGCCTGGTACTCGATCATGGCGGCGCGCAGCGCCGGGTCCCCGGCGCCGAGGACGCGCACCGCGAGCAGGCCGGCGTTGCGGGCGTTCCCGACGGCGACGGTGGCCACCGGCACCCCGGCCGGCATCTGCACGATCGACAGCAGCGAGTCGAGCCCGTCCAGGTACTTCAACGGAACCGGGACACCGATCACCGGCAGCGGCGTGGCGGCGGCGACCATGCCGGGCAGGTGCGCCGCGCCGCCCGCCCCGGCGACGATCGCCTGCAGACCGCGGTCGGCGGCCGAGGCCGCGTAGTCCAGCATCCGCTGCGGGGTCCGGTGCGCGGAGTAGACGCCGACCTCCCAGGAGACGCCGAAGTCGTCCAGCACGCCGCCTGCGGCACTCATCACCGGCCAGTCCGAGTCGCTGCCCATGACCACGCCCACCCGGGGCGCCGTCGCGGTGGGTCCGGCCATCAGGAGTCCTCCCTGGGGTCGTCCGTGGTGCCGCCCGTGTGCGCCGACCAGCCGTCGGCCCAGGTAGCCGTGGCCAGCCAGGTCGCGGCCAGCTCGGCCCGTTCCCGCACGGCCTCCTGCGAGGAGCCCAGCACGGTCACGTGCCCGATCTTGCGGGCCGGGCGGCCGTCCTTGGCGTAGAGGTGCACCTTCGCGTCCGGGAACCGCGCGAAGCAGTGGTGCAGCCGCTCGTCCATCGTCATCGCCGGCTCGGCCGAGGCGCCGAGGACGTTCGCCATCACCGCGACCGGCGCGACCGGCGCGGTGGCACCGAGCGGGTAGTCCAGCACCGCCCGCAGGTGCTGCTCGAACTGCGAGGTGACCGAGCCCTCGATCGTCCAGTGCCCGGAGTTGTGCGGGCGCATCGCGAGCTCGTTCACCACGACCCCGCCGTCGGCGGTCTCGAACAGCTCGACCGTCATCAGCCCGATCACGCGCAGCTCCGCGGCGATCCGCAGCGCCAGCTCCTGGACGTGCCCGGCGGCGTCGTCGGACAGGCCCGGCGCGGGCGCGGTCACCCGGGCGCACTGGCCGTCCACCTGCAGGGTCTCGACGACCGGCCAGGCGGCGGCCTGGCCGTACGGGGACCGGGCGACGCTCGCCGCCAGCTCGCGGACCATCGGCACCGCGGACTCGACGAGCAGCGGGGTCCCCGCCGCGAGGAGCTCGGTCACCAGCGCTGCCGGGTCGTCGCCGGCCTCCTTCAGGAACCACACGCCCCGGCCGTCGTAGCCGCCGCGAGTGGCCTTGAGCACCACCGGCCAGCCGTGCGCGTCGCCGAACGCGGTGACGTCCGCGGGCCCGGTGACCTCCGCGAACGCCGGGACCGGCAGCCCCATCCCGGCGAGCCGGCGGCGCATCACCAGCTTGTCCTGCGCGTGCACCAGCGCCGACGGCGGCGGCCGCAGCGGGATCCCGGCCTCGGCCAGCGGGGCCAGCACCTCCTGCGGGACGCCCTCGTGGTCGAACGTCACCGCCGAGCAGCCGGTCGCGAGCTCGCGCAGCGCCGCGCCGTCGTCCGGGTTCCCGAGCACGACGTCCGGGGTCACCCGGGCCGCCGGATCGGTGTCCGCGGCGGCCAGCACGCGCAACGTCTGACCGAGCGCGACGGCGGCCTGCGCGGTCATCCGGGCGAGCTGCCCCCCGCCGACCATGCCGACGACGGGCATGCCGCTGTTCGACGTCTCAACCCTCTCCACAGGACGGGGAGCCTAATCTGGCACGATCGATCGCGTGACGGTGGTGGAGGCGACGCTCGCGCGGATCCCCCAGCCGTACCGGGACAAGGCCATCCACCACCGTGAGCTGATCAAGTTCCTGATGGTCGGCGGCAGCACCTGGGTGATCGACACCGTGGTGTTCCTGCTGCTCAAGACCACCGTGCTGGACTCCAAGCCGGTCACCGCGAAGGTGATGGCGGTGCTGGTCGCCACGATGGTGTCGTACGTGCTGAACCGGGAGTGGTCGTTCCGCACCCGGGGCGGGCGCGAGCGCCATCACGAGGCCGCGCTGTTCTTCCTGATCAGCGGGGTCGGGGTCGCGGTCTACTCGGCTCCACTGTGGATCTCGCGCTACGTCCTCGAGCTGCAGGAGCCGTTCGTCTCGCTGGTCACCCAGGAGTTCTCCGACTTCGTCGCCGGACAGATCGTGGGCACCCTGGTCGGGATGGCGTTCCGCTGGTGGGCGTTCCGCCGGTTCGTCTGGCCCGCCCAGTTCGTGCGCCGGCAGCCGCCACCCGCGTGACGAGCGGCTACCGCGGCCCGGACGCCGCGGCCGGTGGCGCGCTGCTCGCGACGTCGTCGGTGCGGGCCGTGGGCAGGTAGAGCCGGAACACCGGCGGGCGGGCCCGGTACAGCTCCAGCCGGCCGCCGTCCGCCTCGATCAGTGTCCGGGCCAGGGCCAGCCCGAGCCCGGTCGAGGACTGCGCCGACACGCCCCGGTCGAACACGTGCGGCACCAGCTCCTCCGGTACGCCCGGACCGTTGTCGGAGACCTCCACCAGCAGGGCGTTGTCCCCCTTGCGGGCGGTGACGGTGACCGTGCCGTCGCCGTGCTGCAGGGCGTTGTCCACCAGCGCGCCGATCGCCTCGCGCAGCCGCGCACCGGTGATCCGGGCCAGCATCCCGGCCGGTACCCGCAGCCGCAGCGACCGCCCGGCCGCGTGTAGCGGCTCCCGCCACTCCTCGGCCGCCTCGGTGATCGCCTCGGCCAGCTCGACCGGCTCGGCACCGGCCGCGCGGGCGGCCCGTGCGGACTCCAGCAGGTCGTCGAGGACGCCGGTGAGCCGCTCGGTCTGCTCCAGCGCGGCCAGCGCCTCCCGGCGGGCTTCCGGGTCCGGGTGGGTGGACAGCTCGTCGAGCCGCAGCTGCAGCGCGGTGATCCGGCTGCGCAGCTGGTGCGAGACGTCGCCGACCAGCGAGCGCTCCCGCTGCAGCAGCTGGGACAGCGCCGACGCCGACGAGTCCAGCACCTCGGACACCCGGTCCAGCTCGGCGATGTCGTAGCGGGCCGGGGCGCGGCGGAAGTCGCCGGCGCCGAGCCGCGCGGCGCGGGCGGCGAGGTCGCGCAGCGGGTCGGAGAGGCGGCGTGCGGTGTAGATCGCGACCGCGGTCCCGACCGTCACCGAGAACCCGACCAGTAGCACGACGACGCCGACGACCTGGGTCTGCTGGGCCCGCATGACCTCGCGGGGCTGGGCCAGCGTGATCGTGCCGCGGGGCCCGAACGGCAGCGACTCCTGCACCGGGTCGGCCACCCCGGCGACCCCGAACGACTGCGGTGGCCGGGCCGGTGTCTCGATCGTCAGGCGGCTGTTCGCCGGGATCGCCAGCTCGATCACCCGGGGGTCCAGCGGCCGGTCCCCGGCGTCCTCCAGCCGCCCGGTGAGCTGCTCCAGGCGCTGGGTCAGCTCGGCGCGGGTGAAGTCCTCGACCAGCTGCCAGGTGGCCAGCGCGAGCGGTCCCCCCAGGAACAACGCCGTCACCGCGACGGTGAGCAGGGTGGAGACCAGGATCCGGCGGCGCATGTGCCCCCCGCGTGCTCGGTCGTGGTTGTCTCAGTCGTGGTTGTAGCGGAACCCCACCCCGCGCACGGTGGCGATCCGCTTCTCGCCGCCGATCTTGCGCCGCAGCCAGGACATGTGCATGTCCAGGGTCTTCGACGACTTCATGTCCGCGTCGCCCCAGACCGCGTGCAGGATCTCCTCGCGGGTCACCACCTGCCCGGCGCGGCTCATGAGCACCCGCAGCAGCTCGAACTCCTTGTTCGCCAGGGTGACCTCCTCGCCGTCGAGCAGCACCCGGCGCCCGGAGAGCTCCATCCGCAGACCCCCGACCTCGACGACGTCCTGGGTGCGGCGGCGCAGCAGCGCCCGGACCCGGGCCAGCAGCTCGGCCAGCCGGAACGGCTTGGACACGTAGTCGTCGGCGCCGGCGTCGAGCCCCACCACGAAGTCGACCTCGTCGGTGCGCGCCGTCAGCATCAGGACCGGCAGGTCGACCTGCTCGGCCCGGATCCGGCGGCACACCTCCAGGCCGTCCATCCCGGGCAGGCCGAGATCGAGCACCAGCAGGTCCACCGTGTCCCGGGCGACGTGTTCCAGCGCGGCCACCCCGTCGACGACGACGTCGACGTCGTAGCCCTCCCGCTGCAGGGCGCGGGAGAGCGGTTCGGCGATGGCCGTGTCGTCCTCGGCCAGAACCACGGTGGTCATCCCGCCGAGCATAGGCGCCCGGCCCCCGCCGACGGCCGCGGTACCGGGCTGGCATCCTCGCCGGAGTGAGTCCCGAGCCGGCCGCGCGCCCCGCGAACCCACCGCCAGCCGACCCGAGCGATCTCGATCTCGCGCTGCGGCTGGCCGACATCGCCGACGCGATCACGCTACCCCGGTTCCGGGCCGCCGACCTGCGGGTGAGCCGCAAACCGGACCGCACCCCGGTCACCGACGCGGACACCGCGGCCGAGGACGCGATCCGCGCGGGGCTCGGGCACGAGCGCCCGCGCGACGCGATCCTCGGTGAGGAGCGCGGCGAGACCGCAGGAGTTGGCGCCGGTCGGGACTGGGTGATCGACCCGATCGACGGCACCAAGAACTTCTCCCGCGGGATGCCGGCCTGGGCCACGCTGATCGCGCTGGTCGTCGACGGCGTCCCGGTGGTCGGTGTGGTCAGCGCACCCGCGCTGCACCGGCGCTGGTGGGCCGGGGCCGGGGCCGGGGCGTGGGCCCGGGACCTCCCGTCCGGGACACCGCACCGGATCCGGGTGTCCGGGGTGGCCAGCGTCGCGGACGCCTACGTCTCCACCACGAACCAGGACACGTTCCGCGCGGAGCCGGGGCCGGTGTCCCGGGACGGCTGGGTCGCGCTCACCGAGGCGTGCTGGGAGACTCGCGCGTTCGGCGACTTCTGGCAGCACTGCCTGGTCGCCGAGGGGGTGCTGGACGTCGCGGTGGAGCCCGCCGCGAACCCGTGGGACCTCGCGGCGCCGGCCGCGCTCGTCGCGGAGGCGGGCGGGCGGCTCACCGACCTGGCCGGGGAGCCCACGTTCTCCGGCGGCCACGGCCTGGTGAGCAACGGGGCGCTGCACGACCCGGTGCTGGCGGTGCTGCGTGGCTGAGATCGCGTTCGAGGACCTGCCCGCGGGCACCGTCGTCGACCTGGGGACGACCGTGGTGGACGGCGACGAGATGGTCGCCTTCGCCCGCCGGTTCGACCCGCAGCCCTTCCACGTCGACCCCGCGGCCGGGAAGGCGTCGGTGTTCGGGGACCTGGCGGCGTCCGGCTGGTTCACCGCCGGGCTGTGGATGCGCGCCTACGTGGACGGGCTGCTCTGCCGGTCCACGGCGCTGGGCTCCCCCGGCGGCGACGAGATCGCCTGGCCCGCTCCGGTGCTCGCCGGGGACGAGCTGCGGGCGACGATGCGGGTCCTCGACGCGCGGGTGTCCCGCAGCCGCCCGGAGATGGGGCTGATCACGTTGCGCGGGGAGATGACCCGCGAGCGCGACGACGCGGTCGTCTACCGGTCCCGGTTCACCGGGATGTTCGGGCTCAGGACGCCAGCGCCGTGACCACCCGGGACGGCGACGGCCGACGTAGGTGCCCGGCCATCCACACGCTGGTGTCGACCAGCTTCGGCAGGTCGACGCCGTGCCGGACGCCGAGGCCGTCGAGCATCCAGACCAGGTCCTCGGTGGCCAGGTTCCCGGTGGCCGACCCGGCGTAGGGGCAGCCGCCGAGGCCGCCGGCGCTGGCGTCCACCGTCGTCACCCCGCGGTGCAGGGCGGCGAGGGTGTTGGCCAGGGCCTGCCCGTAGGTGTCGTGGAAGTGCACCGCGACCCGTCCGACGCCGACGCCGCGGGCCGCGCAGGCGTCCAGCACCGCCCCGACGTGCGCCGGTGTGGCGACGCCGATCGTGTCGCCCAGCGAGAGCTGGTCGCAGCCCATCTCCATCAGCCGCGCCCCGACGCCCGCCGCCTGGCCCGGGTCGACGCCGCCCTCCCACGGGTCGCCGAAGACCATCGACACGTACGCCCGGACCCGCAGCCCGGCCCGGACGGCCCGGGTGACGGTGGGTTCGAACATCGCGAACTGCTCGTCCAGCGAGCGGTTGAGGTTGCGTCGGGCGAAGGTCTCGGTGGCCGAGGCGAACACCGCGACGTGGTCGCAGCCCGCCTCCACGGCCCGGTCCAGGCCACGCTCGTTCGGGGTCAGCACCGGGTAGTCCAGGCCGTCCCGGCGGGTCATCGTGGCCAGCAGCTCGGCGGCGTCGGCGAGCTGGGGCACCCACTTCGGGTGCACGAAGCTGGTCGCCTCGAGCGTGCGCAGCCCGGCGCCGGCGAGCCGGTCCAGGAACTCCGCCTTCACCGCGACCGGGACCACCGCGGACTCGTTCTGCAGGCCGTCCCGCGGGCCGACCTCGTAGATCTCGACCCGCTCCGGCAGCCCCGGGTCCCGGACCGTCGTCGGGAGGGCGGTTCCAGCCAGGGCGCTCACGATGCCGTCCTCTCCGGCACGGCCCGCGCCGTGCCCCATCCGGCCATTCTGTCCCGGGTCGCCGGCTCCCCGGCCGCCCGGTCGCGGATCGCACGCTCGGCGAGCGACCGCCCGGTGCCGCGCAGCCGCTCCAGGTGCGTCGAGCGGGCCCGCTCGACGGACCGGCCGACCTCCCGGTGCAGCCGGGCCTGCACCCGTTCCACCGCCGGGACGTCGGTGAACGCGTAGCGCTCACCCACGGCGTCCACCAGCAGGGTGCCCGCACCGAGCAGGCGCTCCACCGGCCGCGCGGTCACCCGGACGGCGTCCACCCGGTCGACCGGGATCTCCACCGCCCGGGTGGCGGCGATCCCGTCCCGGGCCAGCAGCCGGGTGCTCGTGACGACCAGGTGGGTGCACCGCCAGCGGGCGATCGGCAGGACCGACCAGCGGGCCGCGGCCACGAGCCCCAGTGCGCCGAGCAGCGCCCAGGCGTACGGGGCCCAGGTCTGCAGCCGCAGGACCGCGGCGGCGAACCCGGTCGCGGCCGCCACCAGCAGCAGCGCCCCCGCCGGGCGCAGGCACAGCCACCAGTGCGGCCGGCTGTGCAGCGCGACCCGCTCGCCGTCGTCGAGCCGGTCGTCGGGGAAGGCCACGCCACCACGGTAGGACGACCGGGGCGCCGGACGGAGCCGACGCGCGGCGTCCGGGCCGGTGGCCCGGGTGAACTGGCTGCGGCGCGCTACCCGGGGTGGTCCGGGTGCTCGGCCGGTCGCAGGTGCACCACGTCCCCGGCCGCGACCGCGACGCGCTCCCCGCCGTCCGGGTGCACCAGCAGCCGGCCCTGCGGATCGACGTCCTCCGCCGTCCCGACGAGCTGGTCCCGGCCCGGGCGCTCCACCCGGACCCGCGAACCCAGGCTCGCGCAGCGGGACCGGTAGTCCGACCGCAGGCCGCAGGCGTCGGCGTCGCCGCCGGCGTCCCGCCACTGCGCCTCCCGCCGGTACAGGTGCGCGAGCAGGGCCACCGCCACGTCCGCGCGGGACGCGGTCAACCCGTGCGCGGCCAGGGTGGTCGCGCCCCACGGCAGCTCGGTGGCCGGCGTCGACACGTTCAGCCCGATGCCCAGCACCACGCCCGGGCCACCGCCGGACACCGCGGTCATCTCGGCGAGGATCCCCGCGGCCTTGCCACGGGCGGACCCGGCCAGCAGGTCGTTCGGCCACTTCAGCGCGACCGGCAGCTCCGCGGCCAGCTCGGCGATCGCGTCGACCAGCGCCACCCCGGCCAGCATCGGCAGCCAGCCGAGCCGGTCGGCGGGCACGCCCTCGGGGCGCCACAGCACCGACATCGTCAGCGCCGCCCCCCGGCGCGAGGTCCAGGTCCGGTCCAGCCGGCCCCGGCCGCGCACCTGCTCCTCGGCGACCAGCACGCTCCGGTCCGGGGCACCGCGACCGGCCTCGGCCAGCAGGTCGGCGTTCGTCGATCCGGTCGACGGCACGAGGTCCAGGGCGGTCCAGCCACCGGTCGGACGGAGGACGGCGTTGCGCAATGCATAGGCGTCCAACGGCGCGGCGGGATCGGTACCGGAGCTCATCACCGCGCACCGTAACCGGAGCCGGACGGGGCGGTGCCCACGGTCGGCGACGGATCGATAACGACTCCGGCGGACCCCGGTCGGGGGGCCGCCCCCGATCGGCTGCGGCGGACATCACCCCCGACCCGGGGCCGCCGGCGGGTTAGGCTCCCGCTCCATGAGCGCCGCAACGGAGCCGATGGCGACCCCGGATGACGGTGGAGCCGATCCCGACATCCACACCACCGCGGGCAAGCTCGCCGACCTGTACCAGCGATTCGACGACGCGATCCACGCCGGATCCGAGGCCGCGATCGAGCGGCAGCACGCCAGGGGGCGGCAGACCGCCCGCGAGCGGATCGACCAGCTGCTCGACCCGGGCTCGTTCGTGGAGCTGGACGCGCTGACCCGGCACCGGTCGACCAACTTCGGGATGCAGGACAAGCGCCCGTTCGGCGACGGCGTGGTGACCGGCACCGGCACCATCGACGGCCGCCCGGTCGCGGTGTTCTCCCAGGACGCCACCGTCTTCGGCGGCGCCCTCGGCGAGGTCTACGGCGAGAAGATCGTCAAGGCGATGGACGTGGCAGCCAAGATCGGCTGCCCGATGATCGGCATCAACGACGGCGGCGGGGCCCGGATCCAGGAGGGCGTGGTCGCCCTCGGTCTCTACGGCGAGATCTTCCTGCGCAACGTGCAGAGCTCCGGCGTGGTCCCGCAGATCTCGCTGATCATGGGCCCGTGCGCGGGTGGCGCGGTGTACTCCCCGGCGATCACCGACTTCACCGTGATGGTCGACGAGACCAGCCACATGTTCATCACCGGCCCGGACGTGATCAAGACCGTCACCGGCGAGGACGTGGACATGGAGGAGCTCGGCGGTGGCCGGGCGCACAACTCCCGCTCCGGTGTCGCGCACTACCTGGCCGGTGACGAGTCCGACGCGCTGGACTACGTCAAGCAGCTGCTGAGCTTCCTGCCGTCGAACAACCTGTCCGAGCCGCCGTCCTTCCCGGCCTCGGAACCGGTCGCCGGCTCGATCACCGACGGGATCACCGACACCGACCGCGAGCTGGACACGATCATCCCGGACTCGCCGAACACCCCGTACGACATCCGCGAGGTGATCAACCGGGTGGTCGACGACGAGGACTTCCTCGAGGTCCAGGAGCTGTGGGCGCCGAACATCGTCACCGGCTACGCCCGGGTCGAGGGTGGCAGCGTCGGGATCGTGGCGAACCAGCCGACCCAGTTCGCCGGCTGCCTGGACATCGACGCCTCGGAGAAGGCCGCCCGGTTCGTGCGGACCTGCGACGCGTTCAACATCCCGGTGCTGACCTTCGTCGACGTCCCGGGCTTCCTGCCCGGCACCGACCAGGAGTGGAACGGCATCATCCGGCGCGGCGCCAAGCTGATCTACGCCTACGCCGAGGCGACCGTCCCGAAGGTCACCGTGATCACCCGCAAGGCCTACGGCGGCGCCTACGACGTGATGGGCTCCAAGCACCTGGGCGCGGACGTGAACATCGCCTGGCCGACCGCGCAGATCGCGGTCACCGGGGCGCAGGGCGCGGTGTCGATCCTCTACCGCAAGGAGCTCAAGGGCCTGGAGGGCGACGAGCTCGCCGCCAAGCGCGCCGAGCTGCAGCAGGAGTACGAGGACACCCTCTGCAACCCCTACATCGCCGCCGACCGGGGTTACATCGACGCGGTCGTGCCGCCGTCGCACACCCGCGGCTACGTCGGCCGGGCGCTGCGGACGCTGTCCACCAAGCGGGAGCAGGGCCCGACCCGCAAGCACGGGAACATCCCGCTGTGACCGGCGAATCCGCGACGGAGGAGCTTGGATTCGCCGGAACGGAGTCCGAGCCGCCGCGAAGCGGCGACGATTCCGCGACGAAGGAGCCTGGATTGGTCGGAACGGACGATGAGCCGTCGCGCAGCGACGACGATGCGGTCGGAGGGCGCAGCCCGCTGGAGCGCCGCACGCTGTTCCGGGTCGTGCGGGGAGCGCCCGAGGACCACGAGACGGCCGCGCTGACCGCGGTGCTCGCCGCCGCGACCTCGGCCGGGGGCGAGGACGAGCCCGCCCCGGCCACACCGGACCTGTGGTCGCACCCCGCGGCCCAGCTCCGCGCGCCGCTGATGGCCGGCCCCGGCGCCTGGCGCGCCTCCGGCCTGCCGCGCTGAGGAGGGTGGTCGAACTGCAGCCCGGGTGCGTCGGAAGGTCGACATGCTCCCGGTAGCGTCCGACCCGTGCGCCTGGTTCTCGCCTCCGCCTCCCCCGCCCGGCTCGGTGTCCTCCGCGCCGCCGGGACCGACCCGGTCGTCGAGGTCTCCGACGTCGACGAGGACGCCCTGCTCGCCGCACACCCGGACGCCGACCCCGCGCGCAAGGTGACGCTGCTGGCCGCGGCCAAGGCCGCCGCCGTCGCCGGACGGGTCGCCGGCGACCACCCGGACGCGGTGGTGATCGGCTGCGACTCGATGCTGCTGGTCGACGGCGAGCTGGTCGGCAAACCGGGTGACGCCGACACGGCCCGACGCCGCTGGAAGTCGATGGCCGGCCGGACCGGGGAGCTGCTGACCGGGCACGCCGTGCTGCTGCTCTCCGGGGGCGCGGTCGTGCAGGAGACGGAGGGCCACGCCGGCACCGGCGTCCGGTTCGCCGAGCCGACCGGTGCCGAGCTCGACGCCTACCTCGGCACCGGTGAGCCACTGCGCGTCGCGGGCGCGTTCACCCTCGACGGGTTCGGCGGATGGTTCGTCGAGGGCATCGACGGGGACCCGTCCAACGTGATCGGGATCAGCCTCCCGCTGGTCCGCCGGCTGCTCGGCGACCTCGGGGTGAGCGTCGTCGACCTGTGGACCCGCAGCTGACACCGCCGCCACGACGATAGGGGAGCCCCGCCCGCCGTCGCGGGCCTCCCGATCCGAGCGACCACCGCGGGCCGCGACTACCCTCGCCCGTATGGCTGTCGCGAACGACCCCGACCCGAAGCTCGCCGAGTACGCCCACCCCGAGCGCCTGGTCACCACGGCCTGGCTCGCCGACCACCTGAAGGATCCCGGTCTGGTCGTCGTCGAGTCCGACGAGGACGTCCTGCTCTACGAGACCGGGCACATCCCGGGCGCGGTCAAGGTGGACTGGCACACCGAGCTCAACGATCCGATCACCCGCGACTACGTCGACGGCCGGCGCTTCGCCGAGATCATGTCCGAGCGCGGCATCGGCCGGGACACCACGATCGTCGTCTACGGCGACAAGAACAACTGGTGGGCCGCCTACGCGCTGTGGGTGTTCCAGCTGTTCGGGCACGCCGACGTCCGGCTGCTCGACGGCGGCCGCACCAAGTGGATCGACGAGGGCCGCGAGACCACCACAGACGCGCCCACCCCGGAGCGGGCCGACTACCCCGTCGTCGAGCGGGACGACGCGCGGATCCGGGCGTTCAAGGACGACGTCCTCGCCCATCTCGGCAAGCCGCTGGTCGACGTCCGCTCACCGCAGGAGTACACCGGCGAGAAGCTGCACATGCCGGACTACCCGCAGGAGGGCGCGGTCCGCGGCGGGCACATCCCGGGCGCGGCGAGCGTCCCGTGGGCCCGCGCCGCAGCCGAGGACGGTTCGTTCAAGAGCCGCGCCGAGCTGGAGGCCATCTACCAGCAGGAACAGGGCCTTTCTCCCTCGGACGACGTCGTCGCCTACTGCCGGATCGGTGAGCGCTCCAGCCACACCTGGTTCGTGCTGACCTACCTGCTCGGCTTCGAGCGGGTCCGCAACTACGACGGCAGCTGGACCGAGTGGGGCAACGCCGTGCGGGTGCCGATCGTGCAGGGAGAGGAGCGCGGAGCGGTATGAGTACCAACCCGGGCACGCTGCCGCCGGACCTGGCGGAGCTGGTGGACGACTTCTCCGCGGTCGGCCCGAAGGACCGGCTGCAGCTGCTGCTGGAGCTGTCCCAGGAGCTCCCGGACCTGCCAGAGCGCTACGCCGACGCGGCGGACTCGATGGAACAGGTGCACGAGTGCCAGTCGCCGCTGTTCCTGAAGGTCGAGGTCGGACCGGACGAGGAGCGACCGGTGCACCTGTTCTTCTCGGCGCCCAGGGAGGCACCGACCACCCGCGGGTTCGCCTCGATCATGTACACCGGCCTGGACGGCGAGCCCGCCGAGACCGTGCTCGCGGTGCCGGACGACTTCTACACCGATCTGGGCCTGGCCGAGGCGGTGAGCCCGCTGCGGCTGCGCGGGATCTCCGCGATGCTGGCCCGGATCAAGAACCAGGTGCGGGCCGCGACGGCCTGAGCACCGCCCGCCGCGGGCCCGGCCGCCGACCGCAGCCCGGGGTCGGCGGCCGTCCGTGCGGGAGAACCTCAAGTCTGTGTGAAATGACAGACCCGCCCGGGTGACCGGGCGCACACTGCCTCCCACGACAGGGTGAATCCGCCGGCACGGCGATCCCGTGCCGCAGGGGGTGGTGGTGATGGGCAGGAGTCTCACCGGAGACATCTGGGGGGTGCCCGACCCGGCGTTCCTCGGGATCTACCTGTTCCTTGGGGCGGCCGGGGTGTTGCTGGCCGTCGGCCTGCGGAGCCGGATCGCGGCCGGGGACCGGCACGGCGCGCGCGGCCTCGACAGCCGGCCGGAGGACGTCGCCCACCTCAACGGCGGCCCGGACCTGGCGGTCTACGCGGCGCTGTCGGCGATGCACGTCGACGGCTCGGTCGTCACCTCCGCACGCACCACCGGCCAGGTGCGTGCGGGCGGGCACCCCGGGCGGTCGGCGACGGCGCTGCAGCGGGCGATCCACCTCGCGGCGCGCCGCTTGACGCCGGGACGGATGCTGCGCACGCACGACCCCGTGCACGTCGAGCTGCAGCGGATCGCGCAGCGCCTGGAGTCCGAGGGACTGCTGCTGTCCGAGGCCGACCGCCGTCGGCACCACGCGGCGGCCTGGCTGCCGGGCGCGGTCGCGCTGCTCGGCGTCGTCCGGCTGGTCGTCCTCGGCACGACGGGGCGCCCGGTCGGCTCCCTGTTCGTGCTGGTGCTCGCCGTCTCGGTGGCGACGCTCGTGCTGGTCACCCGGGCGCCGCACCGGACCGCGGCCGGGGAGGCCGCGCTGGCGACGGTTCGCGCGCAGCACGGCGCGCTGTCGCCGGAGCAGCGGCCGGACTGGGCGACGGTCGGCTCGGGCGCCGCGGCGCTGAGCGTGGGCGCGTTCGGCATCGGCGCGATGCTCGCCGCCGAGCCCGCGTTCGCCGGGGAGCTCGCCGCGCAGAGGTTCGCCACGCTCGGTGGGGTCGGGCCGCCGTCCGACGGACGTGTCCGTTCTCACCGCCGGACCCTTCAGCACCGGTCAGCGGGGGTCCGGCCGGGTGATGACGTTGCCATCACCACATTCCCCACCGGCTACTTCCGGCGGTTCGGCTCATACACTCCGCGGTAACCCTGCGCCGGAGCACCGGGCCGGCGCCCTCGACCGGAGGAGTTCGACCGTGCCCGCACTGCGCAAAGTGCTCGTCGCCAACCGGGGCGAGATCGCCGTCCGCGTGATCCGAGCAGCGAAGGACGCGGGGCTCACGAGCGTCGCCGTCTACGCCGATCCGGACCGGGACGCGATGTTCGTCCGGCTCGCGGACGAGG
Source organism: Pseudonocardia nantongensis (assembly GCF_046546495.1). Classification (NCBI taxonomy): domain Bacteria; kingdom Bacillati; phylum Actinomycetota; class Actinomycetes; order Pseudonocardiales; family Pseudonocardiaceae; genus Pseudonocardia; species Pseudonocardia nantongensis. Next base: position 52,190 of record NZ_JBKGXT010000006.1, read on the forward strand.
CCTTCGCGCTGGGCGGCTCCACCGCCGCCGACTCCTACCTCGACATCGAGAAGGTGATCGGCGCCGCGAAGCAGGCCGACGCGGACGCCATCCACCCCGGCTACGGCTTCCTGTCCGAGAACGCCGACTTCGCCCAGGCGGTGATCGACGCGGGCATCACCTGGATCGGCCCGTCGCCGCAGTCCATCCGCGATCTCGGCGACAAGGTCACCGCCCGGCACATCGCCACCCGGGCCGGCGCACCGCTGGTGCCCGGCACGAACGACCCGGTGGCCGACGCCGACGAGGTGCTCGCCTTCGCCGACGAGCACGGGCTGCCGGTCGCGATCAAGGCCGCGTTCGGGGGTGGCGGACGCGGCATGAAGGTCGCCCGCGAGCGCTCCGAGGTGGCCGAGCTGTACGACTCCGCGGTCCGCGAGGCGACCTCGGCGTTCGGCCGGGGCGAGTGCTTCGTCGAGCGCTACCTGGACCGGCCCCGGCACGTCGAGACCCAGGTGCTGGCCGACCAGCACGGCAACGTCGTCGTCGTCGGGACCCGGGACTGCTCGCTGCAGCGCCGGTTCCAGAAGCTCGTGGAGGAGGCGCCCGCACCGTTCCTGTCCGACGAGCAGAAGACGACGCTGTACGACGCGTCCAAGGCCATCTGCAAGGAGGCCGGCTACTACGGTGCCGGCACCGTCGAGTTCCTCGTCGGCGAGGACGGGATGATCACCTTCCTGGAGGTGAACACCCGGCTGCAGGTCGAGCACCCGGTCTCCGAGGAGACCACCGGCATCGACCTGGTCCGCCAGATGTTCCGGATCGCCGAGGGCAAGGAGCTGGAGTTCACCGAGGACCCGGCGCCGCGCGGGCACGCGATCGAGTTCCGGATCAACGGCGAGGACGCCGGCCGCAACTTCCTCCCGGCCCCGGGCACCGTCGAGCGGATCTGGTACCCCTCCGGGCCGGGCGTGCGCCTGGACGCGGGCGTCGAGGACGGATCGGTGATCGGCGGCCAGTTCGACTCGCTGCTGGGGAAGCTGATCGTCTCCGGCTTCGACCGGAAGCAGGCCCTGGAACGCGCCCGCCGTGCACTGGCCGAGTTCAAGGTCGACGGCATGGCGACCGTGCTGGAGTTCCACCGGCTGGTCGTCTCCGACCCGGCGTTCGTCGGGGAGACCCCCGAGGACTTCACCGTGCACACCCGCTGGATCGAGACCGAGTGGGACAACACCGTGCCGCCGTTCGAGGGTGGCGCCGGGGCGGACGAGGAGACCGGCGAGCGGCAGACCGTCGTCGTCGAGGTCGGCGGACGCCGGCTGGAGGTCTCGCTGCCCGGCGACCTCGCCCTCGGCGGGGGCGGCGCCGGTGCCGGTGGCGCGAAGACCGCGCCGCGCAAGCGGACCGGCAAGGGCGGCGGTGCGAAGGTGTCCGGCGACGCGGTCACCGCGCCGATGCAGGGCACGATCATCAAGGTCGCGGTGTCCGACGGCGACACCGTCTCGGCCGGCGACCTCATCGTCGTGCTCGAGGCGATGAAGATGGAGAACCCGGTCACCGCCACCAAGGACGGCACCGTGACCGGCCTGGACGCCGAGCAGGGCGCCTCCGTCTCCCAGGGCACCGTGATCTGCGAGATCAAGGACTGATCTCGCCGGGCACCCCGTCGAGATCAACAGCGGGACCCGGTGGTTGCGCGGGACGTTGACCGGCCGTCACCAGCCGATCTACCGTTCTTGCGACGCGCACGCCGCAGCGGCGCCCGCGCCGGACCACGTACCGCCCGACCGAACAGAGCCCAACCGCATACCGCCCAACTGAACAGAGCCGACCCGTGTGCCCGATCCACGGGGCCCGGTCCTACCGCCACGCGGAGTACCGCGCCGCGGATCCGCTCGCCACGCCGGCCACGCCGCGTCGCGAGCCGTCACCCAGCTCGACCGACGCACAGGATCCGTCATGCCCCCCTCGCACGTCCTCGCACCGGTGGCGGCGTCGTACGGCTCGGCCGTGCATGTCACCACGCACATCCACACCGACGGCCCGATCCCGGGCCCGCACTCCCTGCTCACCCTGACCTCGGCCGCGTACGGCGCGGACGGGGTCCCGATCGGCACCTTCACCGCCAACCTCCGGGAACTGCCCGGGGCCACCCTGCACCCGATCGCGCTGGAGAACTGGCGCCGCCGGGCGGAGGACTGGCTCTGCACCCGGCGGGCCGTGCGCCCTCCCGGGCTGGCGACGAACGCGTTCGCCGCCTGGATCCGCGGGCTCGGTGACCGGACACTGTTCGTCACCGATCCGGAGGGACCGGATGCCCTCTTCTGCTACTGGTACCTGCAGCGTTTCGCGGGCCGGTGGCCGTTCGCGGGCACCGTGCCCGCGCACGTGACGGGCACCGGTGACCGGCGGTGGGAGCCACCCCGGTGCCCGCTCAGCGGGTGCCGGGCCACCGTTCCCGGCCGTTCCGGGATCCCGGCCCTGGCCGGGTAGACATCGCGATGCACACCCCCGTCCGCGCCGGATCGCGACCGGCACGGGCGGGGGTGTCGTCGTTCCCGACCCGCTCCGGCCCACTCCGCGCCGGGTTCGCGATCGCGACGCCGGACCCGCGTCGCGCCCGGCCGCGGGCGCGGCGGCCTAGCGTCCCGGCGTCGCACACCCGCTGACCCTCCGGAGGCCGCCGTGCCCGCAGACCGTTCCGACCTGCGCGTGGACCCCTCGGTGCCGGCGGGGCTGGCCGCGGCGCTGGACCGCGCGGCCGGCCGGCTGGCGTCGGCACTGCGCGGGCTGGACGCCGACGCCGGTCGCATCGAGCCGTGGCTCGGCGACCCGGTGAGTGCCGACGCCGCCGCCCGCTACGCCGCGCACGCCGCGGACGGCCCGGGCGCCGCGATCGAGCAGCTCCGCGCGCTGCACGCCGAGCTCGTCCGGGCCCGGGACACCCTCGACGCGTCCGGCCGGGGTTACGCCGTCACCGAGGACGCGGTGGCCCGGTCCTGGGCCACCCGGTGACCGCGCCACGCTGGGCCGGGCACAGCCACGCCGAGATCACCGCGATGGTCGCCGCCGGGCCCGGGGCAGCGGCCTCCGCCGGCGCGGAGCGGGCCTGGCGGGACGCCGCCGGCGCGCTGTCCGACGTGGAACGCGAGCTGGCCGCGCAGGGCCGGTCGCTGCCGGCGGGCTGGTCCGGTCCGGCGGCCGGCGGCGTCCGCGGCGGGTTCGACCGGCTGGCGGCCTGGTCCGGGACGGCCGCGACGGACGCCGGCCGCACCGCGGACGCGCTCGCCGGGCAGGCCGCGCTGGCCGCGGAGCTACGCGCCCGGGTCCCGGCGGCGTCCGGCAACGGGTCGCCGGAGGCGCCGCCCACCGGCGCCGCGGTGCTCGACGACTGGGCCGCCGCGGACGCCGCGGCGGGCAACGCGGCCGACCGGGCCGCGGAGCTGATGCAGCGCTACGAGGACGACAGCCGGGCCACCGGCCAGCCCTGGACCGGCTGGGTTCCCCCGCCCGCGGTGACGTCCGCCGACCCGGCGGACGCGAGCCCGGCCGGGGGGCCGGACGCGGGGTCGCGGCTCCCCGGACCGTCGGCCGACGGCGGATCCGGGGCGGCCGGGACCAGTAACACCGGACCGGACGGCCGCACCGCGGTGGCCGGGAGCCCGGGTGCCGGCGGGATCGCCGCGGCTGTGCTGACCGGGACCGGTGCGACCGGGATCGCCGGGCACCGCGCGATCGACGTGGGCTCTCCGGCCATACCCGGCGCCCTGGACACGACGGCCGGGCACCCCGCAGCGGCCGGCCCGGCCGGTGGCCCGGCGGAGCGCGCCGCCGTGACCGAGCCGCCGCCCATCGGGGACCACGGCCGAGCGGGCGGGGGTGCTCCGGGGACGGCCGGGACGAACCCCGCGGCACCGGTCGGCGACGGCTCCGGGCCGGGCGCCGGCCGCCTGGGTGGCGCCGCGGTCATCGGTGGTGTGGCGGTCGGCGCTGTGACGGTCGGCGGGCTGGTGCTCGGGAGTGCGGTACTGGCCGCCCGCGGGACCCGCGCCCACTCCGAACGCCGCGGGCGGCGGCGGGACGGGACCGGGGCGGGCGAGCCATCGACCAGCGGCGCGGAGCACCGGCCTCCGTCCGGCGGCGCGCTGACCAGCGGCACCCGCGGCCCGAGCGGCCCTGACCCGCTCGCCGCGAGAACCGGGGACCCCCACCCCGGCGAACCCGCTCACCCCGTGAGCGAGTCCCCGACACACCACCCCGCCGGCACCTCCGGGCAGGCCGGTGCGACCTCGGCCCCGCCTGCCTTCACGACCGCGCCCGGTGCCTCCCCGGAGCCGTTCGCGAGCGGTCACCTCCTCGTGCCGCCGGACGCGGCCCGGCCGGCTCCGCCGACGCAGGGCGGAACCGTGCCGGAAGGGCCGGTGCAGGCCGGTGTCCCGCACGCGGCGCCGGGGCAGGGCGGACCGCAGCCCGGGCCGGTGCAGGGCCAGCCGGTACAGGCCGCAACCGCCGGGCCGGAAGGAACGGTCGGGCCCGGTGCGGCCGGCCCACTCGTGCCGGCCGCCGGGCCCGCGGTCGTACCGGGCACGGCGCCCTGCGTACCGGGCGCGAACGGTCCGGCCTGGCGCGCCGTCACCGACCCGGCCCGGAGCGAGCCGGCGGGGTCACCACCGGAGGAGCATCGGCGTCCCGGGGAGTCCGGGCCGGACCGCGACGACGCCGTGCTGCGGCCCGACCTGCGGTGGCGCGGCCGTGGCTGAGCCGATCAGGTACGTGCTCACCGACGCCGAGTTCGACGTGGTGTGGGACCGGCTGATGCTGGGCGCCACCCCGGCCGCGCTGCGGCTGCCCTCCCCCGGCCGGACCCGCGCCGAGCGGTTGCGGATCGCCGCGGACGGGCTGCACGGGTTGCGCGCCCGCGGTCTCGCCGGACCGTCCGGGCCCGACCCCGGGCTGGTCCGGCTGCTCGGCCTGCTCGCCCGCCCGCATCACCAGCTGGAGGTCCGGGGCTGGTTCGGGCACCCGCTGCGCGCCGTCGGCGCCGACCGGGACGGCGAGGGCGCGCTCGCCGTGCACGCCGACCGGACCGTCACGGTGTCCTCCGCCGGCTCGCCCGCCCACGCGGCCGTCTCCGCGCTGCCGCACCGCCGTCCCGGACCGGGCCCGGCACTCGTCGTCCCGACCGTGCTGCTGGAACGGGTGCTCGCCCCCGGCCGCACCGGCGGTGCGCTCCGGGCCGGCGACCCGGCCGGAGCGGGGCCCGCTGCGGCGCCCGCCGCCGGGGACCCGCTCGTCGGGCCGGAGGCGCGGCTGCGCGGGATGCTGCACGGCCCGGCGCACCGGGCGCAGGTGTGCGCGGTCCGGTACGACCGCTGGGGCAACCCGCACCGGCCGTCCGGACAGGTGACCGTCGTCGACAGCGCCGCCGGGCGCTACCGGCTGACCCGGGACGCGTGCCGCGACACCGGATGGGCCACCCTCGCCCCGGTCGACGACCGGCGGTTGCGCCCGCTGCTCGCCGGGCTGCTGGAGCTCAGTCCAGGTCCGAGTGCTGCATGAGCTGCCGGCCCGCCTCGGTGATCGACCCGGACATCGACGGGTACACCGAGAAGGTGTGCGCCAGGTCGTCGACATTCAGGCCGTTCTGCACGGCCATCGCCATCGGCAGGATCAGCTCGCTGGCCACGGGCGCCACCACCACGCCGCCGATCACCACGCCGGAGGCCGGGCGGCAGAACAGCTTCACGAAGCCACGGCGCAGCCCGCGCATCTTGGCCCGCGGGTTGGTCGACAGCGGCAGCATCACGGTGCGGGCGGGGACCTCACCGGAGTCGATCGCCCGCTGGCTGATCCCGACGGTCGCGATCTCCGGGCGGGTGAACACGTTCGCCGCCACGGTCCGCAGCTTGATCGGGGCGACGCCCTCGCCGAGGGCGTGCCACATCGCGATCCGGCCCTGCATCGCCGCCACCGACGCCAGCATCAGCACGCCGGTGCAGTCACCGGCGGCGTAGACGCCCGGCTCGGCGGTACGCGAGACCTTGTCCACCGGGATGAACCCGCCGCGGTCGGTCTCGATGCCGACCTTGTCCAGGCCCAGGTCCGAGGTGTTCGGGATCGACCCGACGGTCATCAGCGCGTGCGAGCCCCGCACGGTCCGGCCGTCGGACAGGGTCACTGTGACGCCGTCGCCGTCGTTCACGACCGAGTCGGCCCGGGCGTTCGGCAGGATCTCCACCCCGCGCTCGGCGAAGACCTCCTCCAGCACCGCGGCGGCGTCGGCGTCCTCGTGCGGCAGCACCCGGTCCCGGCTGGAGACCAGGGTGACCCGGCAGCCCAGCTCGACGTAGGCGGAGCAGAACTCGGCACCGGTCACCCCGGACCCGACGACGATCAGGTGCTCGGGCAGCTCGGCGAGGTCGTAGAGCTGGCGCCAGTCCAGGACCCGGTCGCCGTCCGGGCGGGCCGAGGGCAGCACCCGTGGGGTGGCACCGGTCGCGATCAGCACGACGTCGGCGACCAGCTCCTCGACCGAGCCGTCGTCGCGGGTGACGGTGACGCCGTGCGTGGCGCGCGCCGCGCCGGGGCCGCCGAACTGCGCGGTCCCGGTGACGATCCGGACGCCCTCGTTCTCCAGGCTGGTCCGGACGTCCGCGGACTGGGCCCGGGCCAGCGACTTGACGCGGGCGTTCACCGCGGGCAGGTCCACCGCCGAGTTGCCGCGGTCGACCAGCACGCCGAGGTCCTCGGCGCGGTGCAGGTCGACCCGGACCGCGGCCGAGGAGATGAAGGTCTTTGAGGGGACGCAGTCGTAGACGACACAGGCGCCACCCATCCCGTCGTGCTCGACGACGGTCACCTCGCTGCCGTGCTGCGCTGCGACGAGCGCGGCCTCGTACCCGGCCGGTCCGCCGCCCATGATGACGATGCGGGTCACGAGAGCACTCCTGGAGAGTCGGTGGTGGGGCCGGGGCGGCGCCCTCGGCCCCCGGCGTCGACACCGGTAACCGTACGCGTGTCCGGTTCGGCGGGCCGGGCGGGTCGAAGGGCTCGGGACCCAGCCATTATCCTGGCCGCGTGCCGCTGTACGCCGCCTACGGGTCGAACATGGACCCCGCGCAGATGACGGAGCGCGCCCCGCACTCGCCGATGGCCGGGACCGGGTGGCTCCAGGGCTGGCGGCTGACGTTCGGCGGCGAGGACTACACCTGGGAGGGCGCGCTCTCCACCGTGGTGGAGGAGCCGGGCTCGCAGGTGTTCGTCGTGCTCTACGACGTCCCCGAGCACGACGAGGCCCAGCTGGACCGCTGGGAGGGCGGCGAGCTCGGGCTGCACAAGAAGCTGCGGCTGCGGGTCGCCACCCTGGACGGCAGCGTCCTGGCCTGGATCTACGTGCTCGACGCCTACGAGGGCGGCGAGCCGTCAGCCCGCTACCTCGGTGTGCTCGCCGACGCGGCCGAGTCCGCCGGCGCACCCGCGGACTACGTCAACGACCTGCGCAGCCGGCCGAGCCGCAAGTCCTCACCCGGCGGCTGAGTCCCCGCGGCGGGCGACCCGCAGTTCCTGCCGGGCAGCCCGCCCAGGGCGCGCGGTCAGGCCGCCTGCTCGAGCGCGGACAGGGCCGCATGCACCAGCACCCGGGTGCCGAACGGCAGCGCCCGCTCGTCCAGGTCGAACGTCGGCTGGTGGATGTCGCGCTGCGGGCCGCTGCCGGGCCAGACGCCCAGCCGGGCCATCGCACCGTGCGTGTGCTCCAGGTACCAGGCGAAGTCCTCCCCGCCGGAGGACTGCTCGGTGCCGGCGTCGGCCGCGTCCCCGCCGACGGTGGTCGCGGCATCGCGCAGCATGCCGGTGGAGTCGGCGTCGTTGACCACCGGCGGGACGCCGCGCACGTGGTCCAGCACGTAGCCGACACCGGTCGGAGCCAGCACCGACGCGACCAGCGCGCGCAGCTTCTCCTCCAGCTCGGTCCAGGTCGCGTGGTCGGCGGTGCGCAGGGTGCCGCGCAACAGCCCGGACTGCGGGATCGCGTTCGCGGCCTCGCCGGCCTGCACCGCCCCCCACGTCAGGACGGTGCCCGAGCGCGGGTCGACGTGCCGGGTCAGCAGCAGTGGCACCTGGGTGGCCAGCAGGCCGAGGGCCTGGACGAGGTCGGCGGTCAGGTGCGGGCGGGCGGTGTGCCCGCCCTGCGACGTCAGCCGCACCTCGATCAGATCGCAGGCCGAGGTGATCGGCCCGACCCGGGTGCCGAGCTTCCCGACCTCCAGACGCGGGTCGCAGTGCAGCGCGAAGATCCGCCGGACGCCCTCGGTGACGCCCGCGTCGACCGCGTCCAGCGCGCCACCGGGCTGCACCTCCTCGGCCGGCTGGAACACCAGCCGCACCCGGCCCGGCAACGACGGCGCCGAGTTCAGCGCCAGCGCGGCGCCGAGCAGCATCGCGGTGTGCCCGTCGTGCCCGCAGGCGTGCATGACGCCCGGCGAGGCCGAGGCGAACTCCAGCCCGGTCTGCTCCTGCAGCGGCAGCGCATCCATGTCGGCGCGCAGCGCGACCAGCGGCTCGCCGTGGCCGATCTCGCAGACCACACCGGTGCCGCCGGGCAGGGTGCGCGGCTCGAGGCCGGCCCGCAGCAGGGTCTCGGAGATCCGCGCGCTCGTCAGGTGCTCACGACGAGCCAGCTCGGGCTGGGCGTGGATCGCCCGGCGCCAGCCGACGATCTCGCCCTTGTGTGCCCGCATCCACGACTCCAGCCAGGCCGGACCCGTGCCGGCGCCGAGGTCGTCGACCGGGAGATCGGTGATCTCGGGAAGCTCGGTGCGGGTCTGCAGCGCAGTCACCTTGTCCTCCTCGTTCACTCCGGTACCGGGGCGGTTCCGCGCCCGTTTCGTGCCGATCGGCACGGTGACGCCGGTCGCCCGGCACCTGTCATGGTGCTCACCCGTCCGGCGGTGTTCCAGTCGAAATCGTCCGTTCACGTGTCCACGCGGCGAGGGGTCGACCGGATGCTGCGGGCGGGGTCATCACTCCTGATGAACGGGCGGACGGACCCGCGACGAGCGGGCGTCGTCGCCGTTCACCGGTGGTTCGAGTGCGGACCGCGTCCGGCCCGTCACCGGGCCGTGACCGGGCCGCGCCCGCCCCCGGCCACGCACCGCCCGGCGCCGGTGACCCGCCGCTCTCCCCGTCCAGACCGTGACACACCGTGACCGCCGCGAACCCGCCGTGACGAGTGACGTCCGGGCGGGGGCGCTCGGGGGCGGTGGGACAATCGCAGGCGTGTCCGTTCCCGAGGGCGAGGTCCAGCGCCGCCAGATCGCCGGGCGGTACCGCGTCGACGGCCCGCTCGGCAGCGGCGCGATGGGCACCGTGTGGTCCGGCTTCGACGACGTCCTCCAGCGCCGGGTCGCCCTCAAGGAACTCAAGTTCCCGGAGGGCATCCCGGACGGCGAGGAGCTGGAGCTCCGCGAACGGATCATGCGCGAGGCCCGGGCGCTGGCCGGCCTCTCGCACCCCAACGTGGTGACCGTGTTCGACGTCCTCGACGTCGACGGCGAGCCGCTGGTCGTCATGGAGCTGGTGCCGTCGAAGAACCTGGCCTCCGCGATCACCGAGGCCGGCCGGCTGGACAAGGCCCAGGCCGCGGTCGTCGGGTACGGCACCGCGGCCGCACTGCGCGCCGCGCACCGGGCCGGGATCACCCACCGGGACGTCAAACCCGGCAACGTCCTGATCTCCGACGACGGCCGGATCAAGCTCACCGACTTCGGCATCGCCCGCAACGAGTCGGACGCCCCGATGACCTCGGCCGGGCTGGTGCTCGGCTCGCCCGCCTACATCGCCCCGGAGGTGGCCGCCGGCCGGCCGGTGACGCCGGCCGCCGACCTGTGGGGGCTGGGCGCCACGCTGTTCGCCGCCGTCGAGGGCCGCCCGCCCTACGACGTCGACGGCGACCCGGTGAAGACGATCACCGAGGTGGTCGACGGCGCGGTGCCCCGGCTGAGCGAGCCCGGTCCGGTGGCCGACGTCGTCGCCGGGCTGATGGTGAAGGAAGCGGCAGGCCGGATGCCGCTCGACGAGGTCCGCGCCCGGCTGCGCCCGCTGCTCGAGGACCCGGACGACCCGATCTTCCCGGGGTCGCCGGACGTCCCGACCGTGATGGCCCGGGTGCCCGCGCCGACCGCACCGCCCGGCAGCGCTTCCGGGAGTGCGCCCGGGAGCACGCCGTCCGGCAGCACACCGTCCGGCAGCGCTTCCGGGAGCACACCACCCGGCAGCACACCGCCCGGCGCCCGGTCCTCGCAGGCGCTCCCGGCGGCCGGGAGCGGGACGCACGCCCCGGCCGGGGCGCCGCTGGCCGCCGACCCGGGTCCGCTGCCCGGGGCCGTGCGCGCCGATGCGGCCGCCGCACCGCCCGCGCCGAGCCCGCCCGCACCGAGCCCGCCCGCACCGCACCGTCCGGCCGCCCGGCCGGCATCCGCCCCGCCGCACCACGGCGGCGCCGCGCCGTCGGGCCCGGGCCGGGCCGCGCGGTCCGGTCCCGGCCGGGCCGGAACCGGGTCGGTGCACCGGGGCGTGACCGGGGTGCTGGTCGGCATCCCGCTGGTGCTCGGCGGGGCGCTGCTGGTGCTGCTGGGGGCCCTCGCCGGGTTCGCCGGGGTGCGCACGGTGGCCGGTCAGGAGCCGCTGAGCACGATCACCGTCGCCACCGACCGGACCGCCCGCAACGTTCACCCGGACCCGCTCGGGTTCACCGTCCCCTACCCCGACGGCTGGACCCGGTACCGCTCGCCTGCGCCGGACGGCTCGGCCGTCGTCCGGTTCGTCAGCCCGGACGGCCGACAGGAGCTGTCGGTCCGGGCGGCAGCCTCGATACCGGCGGTGACCGAGGCGCTCACCCCGGAGACGCTCGGCGTCGAGACCGTCGACGCGACCCCGCTGGAGCGGCTCCCGGACGGCTCCGGCCGGCTGGAGCTGACCACCACCGACGGCGGCCAGAGCCGCACCACGCAGATGCGGCTGTTCCCGGGCAGGGAGTCGCCGGAGGGCGTCTGGGCGCTGCAGCTGAGTTCCCCGACCGGGCTCGCCGAGGACGCCACGACGTCGCTGTTCACGACGCTGGCCGACGGTTTCCGGACCGGCGCCGGATGATCCGGACGGGCGGCACCCCCGGCTAGGGTGGCCGCCATGTCCGACCCCGCCGTGCCCGATGCCGCCGTGCCCGACCCCGCGAGGCTCGCCCAGGAGGCCGCCGACGAGCTGGCCCGCCGGACCGGTCACACCGGCCACGACACCGCCGTGGTCCTCGGTTCGGGCTGGCGCCCGGCCGCCGACGTGCTCGGGGAGCCGGACACCGAGCTGGCGCTGACCGACCTGCCGGGCTTCGTCGCGCCGTCCGCGGCCGGGCACGGCGGCACCGTCCGCTCGGTGACCATCGGCGAGCACCGGGTGCTGGTGCTGCTCGGACGCACCCATCTCTACGAGGGGCACGGCGTCGACCCGGTGGTGCACGGCGTGCGGACCGCGGCCGCCGCCGGGGTCCGCACCGTGGTGCTCACCAACGCCGCAGGCGGGATCACCGAGGGGCTCTCGGTCGGTCAGCCGGTGCTGATCGCCGACCACCTGAACCTGCTGGGCCGGTCGCCGCTGTCCGGGGCGCACTTCCTCGACCTCACCGACGCCTACTCCCCCCGGCTGCGCGCCGCGGCCCGGGCCATCGACCCGACGCTGACCGAGGGCGTCTACGCCGGGCTGGGCGGCCCGCACTTCGAGACCCCGGCCGAGATCAGGATGCTGCGCACGCTGGGCGCCGACCTGGTCGGCATGTCCACCGTCGTCGAGACGATCGCCGCCCGCGCCCTCGGGCTGGAGGTCGCCGGCATCTCGCTGGTCACCAACCTGGCGGCGGGGCTGTCCGGGCAGCCGCTGGACCACCAGGAGGTCATCGACGCCGGGCAGGCCGCCGCGACCCGGATGGGCGCGCTGCTGCGCGACCTGGTCACCCGGATCTGACGGGCCCGCCGATGGCCCTCGCCCCCGAGCTCCGCGACGCCGCGCTGCGCTGGATCGCCGACGACCCCGACCCCGCCACCCGCGCCGAGCTGCAGCGGGTGCTGGCCACCGCGATGTCCGGCGCCGGGACCGACACCGCCCGGGACGCCGTCGCCGAGCTGGCCGACCGGATGTCCGGGCCGCTGCGGTTCGGCACCGCGGGGCTGCGCGGGCCGGTACGGGCGGGACCGTCCGGGATGAACGTGGCGGTCGTGACGCGGGCGACCGCCGGGCTCGCCGCGTGGCTTGCAGCGCGGAGCGCAGGCGGAGCGCCCATCGACACAGCGCGGAGCGCAGGCGGAGCGCGCAACGACACAGCGCGGAGCGCAGGCGGAGCGCCCATCGACACAGCGCGGAGCGCAGGCGGAGCGCGCAACGACACAGCGCGGGGCACGGGCACGGTCGTCGTCGGGCGGGACGCGCGGCACGGGTCGGCCGCGTTCGCCGAGGCCACCGCGCGGGTGCTGATCGGGGCCGGGTTCGGGGTCGCGCTGCTGGACGGGCCGGTGCCCACCCCGCTGGTCGCGTTCGCCGTGCGGCACCTCGGGGCACTGGCCGGGATCCAGGTGACCGCCTCGCACAACCCGCCCGCCGACAACGGCTACAAGGTCTACCTCGGCGGTACCGGGGCCGCCTCGGACGGGGCGCAGATCGTCCCGCCGGACGACGCCGGGATCGAGGCCGCGATCACCGCCGCGCCGGCCGCGGTGTCGGTCCCGCTCGGACCGCTGCCGACCGCGACCGTCGACGTCACCGAGGCCTACCTGGACCGGGTCGCGACCCTGCCGCGCTCCCCGCACGGCACGCCGCCCCGGGTCGCGCTGACCCCGCTGCACGGCGTCGGCGGCGCGCTCGTGACCGCGGCGCTCGCCCGGACCGGGGTGCACGACGTGCGCGTCGTCGCGGCCCAGGCCCGTCCCGACCCCGACTTCGGCACGGTCGCGTTCCCGAACCCGGAGGAGCCCGGGGTCACCGACGCGCTGCTGGAGCTGGCCGGCTCGACCGGAGCGGACCTCGCGGTCGCCCTCGACCCGGACGCCGACCGGTGCGCGATCGGCGTCCCGGAAGCGGGCGCGGAGCCGGCGGTGGGCCGGGAGCCGGGGTCGGGCGAGGGGGCGGGCGCCTGGCGGATGCTCTCCGGCGACGAGACCGGGGTGCTGCTGGCCGACCACCTGCTGCGCGCAGGCGGGCACGCCGACCCGCTGGTCGCGACGACGGTCGTGTCGTCGTCGATGCTGGCCCGGCTCGCGGCGGCGCGCGGGGCCCGGTCCGCGGAGACGCTCACCGGCTTCAAGTGGATCGTGCGCGCCGGGGACGGGCTGGTGTTCGGCTACGAGGAGGCGATCGGGCACTGCGTGGACCCGGGCGCGGTGCGGGACAAGGACGGGGTCTCGGCGGCGGTGCTGGCCGCGGACCTGGTGCGCGGGCTGGCCGCGGCCGGATCATCGGTGCCGCAGCGGCTCGACGAGCTGGCCGCCGAGCTCGGCGTGCACCGCACCCTCGGCGTCTCGATCCGGATGGAGCCGGGCCCGCGGGACGCCGCCGTGGCACGGCTGCGGGACGCGCCACCGGCCGGCTGGGAGGCCGACCGGCCGGCGTCGGACGTGCTGCGGCTGCGCCGCGACGGCGTCCGGGTGGTGGTCCGGCCGTCCGGCACCGAGCCGAAGCTGAAGGCGTATCTGGAGGTCGTCGAGCCGGCCACCGGTGACCCGGCGCTGGTGCCGGCGTCCCGGGAGCGGGCCGACGAACGGCTCGGCGCGCTGCGCTCCGAGGTGGACGGGATGCTGGGGGCGTGAACGAGCGTGCGAGCGAACCGTCGGACACGACCCGGCTGCTGATCGTGCACCACACCCCGTCCCCGGCGACCGCGGAGCTCCTCGACGAGGTGCGGGCCGGCGCCGCCGACCCGGAGATCAGCGGGGTCCGGACCGTCGCCCGGGCGGCGCTGGCCGCGACGGCGTCGGACCTGCTCGCGGCGGACGCGGTGCTGCTCGGCACGACAGCGAACATCGGCTACATGTCCGGCGCCCTGAAACACTTCCTCGACCAGGTCTACTACGTCTGCGCCGACGACACCCGCGGACTGCCCTACGGCCTGTGGGTGCGCGGCGGCTCGGACACCTCCGGCGCGGTCCGGTCGGTGACCACGATCGCCGAGGGGATGGGCTGGACGGCCGCCGCGGCCCCGGTCGAGCTGACCGGTGCGCCGGACGCCGACGCCCGGGCCGCCTGCCGGGAGCTCGGCGCTGTGCTGGCCGCGACGGTCATGCCGGAGGGCTGAGTCCCGCCCGGGTCCCGCCCGGTGTGGAGCGGCCGGATGTTCAGCGGCCGGTGCTGCGCGGCGGCCGGTCGCGGTCGCGCCAGGCCCCGATCCGGTCCGCCCACATCGTGGCGATCGTCCGGTAGGCGGCGCGGGTCGCGTGCAGCCCGTCCGCGGTGCGGGAGGCAGGGAACAGCCGTCCGACGTCGACGTACTCCACGGAGCTCCCCGCGGCGCGGTGCTCGGCCACGAGTCCCGGGAGCAACCGGGCCAGCCGCGCCCGCTCGGCCCGGTGCTTCGTCAGCGGGGCCCAGACCCCGGCCATGATCACGTGCGTCCGCGGCGCCGCGGCGAACACCTGGTCCAGCATCCGGTCCAGCGCGGCCACCGTCGTCGCGGCGGACGCCCCACCGATCAGGTCGTTCGTCCCCGCGTGCAGGAGCACGACGTCCGGGTCGGCGTCCAGCACCCACTTGCCGGTCATCGGCGCCATTCGGGCCGCGGTCCAGCCGGAACGGCCCTCGTGGTCGGTGTCGGGCAGCTCGTCCGGCCCGGCGGAGCGGGACCCGACGAAGTCCACCCGGACGCCGTCGGCGGTGAGCCGCTGCCACAGCGGCAGCCGGTACCCGGCGGTGCCCGGGCTGCCCACCCCGACCGTGGACGAGGCCCCCAGCGGCATCACCCGCAGCGTGCCGGCCGCCGACACCGGCACCTCGGTGGTGTCCGGCCGGTCCCCGGCCGGGAGCACGCACACGCCCGCAGCCAGTGCGGCGAGCACGGTGCCGGTCAGCAGACGCCTGCGGTACCGGCTGAAGGCGGACACGGCGTCCGGCCGCTCAGACCGCGCCGAACTGGCGGTCGCCGGCGTCGCCGAGACCCGGGACGATGAACGCGGAGTCGTTGAGCCGCTCGTCGATGCTGGCGGTGACCATCCGCACCGGCAGCCCGGACTCGCGCAGCCGCTGCACGCCCTCCGGCGCGGACAGCGCGCAGACCACGGTGACATCGTCGGCGCCGCGCCGGGTCAGCAGCTCGACGGTGTGCGCCATCGAGCCGCCGGTGGCCAGCATCGGATCGAGCACGAACACCGGCCTGCCGACCAGCGACTCCGGGAGCGACTCCATGTACGGGACCGGCTGGTGGGTGGTCTCGTCGCGGGCCATCCCGACGAAGCCCATCTGCGCCTCCGGCACCAGGTTCAGCGCCGCCTCGGCCATCCCGAGCCCGGCCCGCAGCACCGGGACCAGCACCGGCGGGTCGGCCAGCCGGTAGCCGAGGGTCCGGGCCACCGGGGTGTGCAGCGGCTGCTCGGTCAGCGGCGCGGAGCGGGTGGCCTCGTAGATCAGCATCAGGGTCAGCTCGCGCAGCGCGGCCCGGAAGGTCGCGTTGTCGTTGCGGGCGTCCCGCATGCTGCTCAGCCGGGCCCGCACCAGCGGGTGGTCGACGACGATCGTGTCCACGACGGCACAGCCTACGGCCGGGCCCGGGCCGGGACACAGCTCCGCGGACGACGCCGCAGGTCAGCGTGTGACGTCGACACGGATGCGTGTCACGGTTCACGAAGAGTGAGAAGCGCCCGCTCACCGACGGGTGACGCCGCGACCGTCCGGCGGGGCCGCGTGGCCCGCCCGGGTGAGCCCCGGCGACCGGCCGCAGACCTTGCGTGACAGCGGATCCGGCCGGCGTCACCCGGTGACGATCAGTACCGGTCCGGCCGCCCCGGACTCCTCTCATCGCGTGACCACCGGCCCGCGCCGCCACGATCAGCACGCGGGGTCGCCGATTTCGCGATTTACCTGACCCGAACGGGTGGTATGGCCGAAACCCTGTCACACCGAGGCCTCCGTCGACGCTGTACTGGGTGACGAGGAGGTGATCCGATGCCGGAGAACACGACTTCCGAGGAGCAGACGTTGATCGCTGCTGCCGAGAAGCTCACGCAGTGCGACGGTTACGTCGTTCTGGCGGTGGACCCACAGACCGGCGAGGTGGACGCGCACGGCCCGTTCGACGGGATGACCGCGACCATGAAGGCGGACCAGCTGCGGCGGGACTTCGACCGCGGCGGGCTCGAGGACGTGTCCATCGGGGTGGTCCGCCTGCACAGCCAGGCGTGAATGCAGGCTGCGGAGCGGAACATCCGCCCTGACCGCCCGCGGGTTCCCCCGACCCCGGGCCGGGACGCGCGCACCCGCGTGGTCGACCCGACCACGCGGCCCGCGCGGCGTTAGGCTCCCCCCGTGGCAAGCGACATCGTCCCGATCCGGCTCGCCCTCACCCGGGGCGACGTGGTCACCCTGTGGGCTCCCCCGTGGCGGGAGGACGGCGAGGAATGGGAGGCCTTCCTCGGCGACGACGACCACGTCTTCGTCTTCGACGAGGTGGCCGCCCTGGCCGCGTTCGTACGGACGGCCTCCGGGCACGACCTGACCGACCACCCGGCGTGGTCCGAGGTGCCCGGGCTGTCCGTCGCCGAACTGAGCCCGGACGGCGAGCACCGTTACGACCTGGTCGGGCTCCCCGAGCTCGCGGCCGCGGACCCGGACACCGACACGGTGGCCGAGTTGCACGAGGCGGTGTCGATCGTCCGCTCGCTGGCCGACGTCTGCGATCTCGGTGACGTCATCGCCGTCCTGGACGGCGAGCCCGGGTTCGGCCGGCTCCGCGAGGGCCCGGCGGCCTTCGCCGGGCGGGACGGCGCGAAGCGCTGGCGGGCGCTGTCCGCGACGGTCGCGGACAAGTGGGACGCGGTCGTCGACACCGTCGACGGGCTGGTCATCACCCCGGACGTGGACGCCGGGGCGCTGGCGAAGGCCCGCACGGAGGCCGAGGAGCTCGCCGCGCGGGCCGAGACCGTGCCCGAGGACCCCGACGCCGACGACGACACCGCCCTGGAGGACGCCGCGCTCGGCGCCGGCGGGGAGACCGCCGCGGACGAAGCGGAGGAGGGCCCCACCGGCTTCTGGGGCGAGGTGGGCATCGACCCGATCCGGATCACCAGCGGGGACCGCTCGGTGGTGACCCTGCGGTGCTACCTCGACGACAAGCCGGTGTTCCTCGGCTCCGACGGGCGGATCGACGTGTTCCGTTCCGAGCAGGCGTTGTTCCGCGCCCTGGCCGACCCGGCGCACACCGCGGTGACGAAGAACGACTTGGCCGTCGCGGGCACCTTCACCGACGTACTGGAGGCCGCGCAGGTCGGCGACCTGGACGGAGGCGTCGAGGACATGAACACCTACGTGCTCAGCGGGATCGGTGCCGACCTCGCCGACGGGGTGCTGGACCTGGACCCGGTGCAGCTGGACCTGGCGACCGAGCTGCTGCTCGACGTCGGCGAGTGGGCGGGCGATCCCGAGCCCGCCGACGCGCTGGCCGAGTCGAACAGCCTGGGCTGGCTGGTGTCGTTCGTGGTCCGGCCGGACCCGACCCGGATGGCGCCCAGCCCGCCGTTCACGCAGGAGGCCGCCGCGTGGGGCGAGCTGGTGGCCGGGCTGGAGGCCCGGCTGCGCGAGCACTCCTCCTGACGCCGGGTCGGCTCAGGTCCCGCGCAGCGCCGCGTAGCCGGGCTTGATCACGTCCTCGATCAGGGCGAGGCGCTCGTCGAACCCGATGAACGCCGACTTCATCGCGTTCACCGTGAACCACTGCAGCGTGTCCCAGCCGTAGCCGAAGGTCTCCGCGAGGTCGGTCAGCTCGCTGGTCAGCGAGCAGTCCGACATCAGCCGGTTGTCGGTGTTGACCGTGACCCTGAACCGCAGCCGGGTGAGCAGGCCGATCGGGTGCTCGGCCAGCGACGGGGCGGCGCCGGTGTGCAGGTTCGACGTCGGGCACATCTCCAGCGGCACCCGGCTGTCCCGGATCCAGGCGGCCAGCCGGCCCAGCCGCGGGGTGCCGCCGTCGCCCTCGACGGTGATGTCGTCGACGATCCGGACGCCGTGCCCGAGCCGGTCCGCGCCGCACCACTGGATGGCCTCCCAGATCGACGGCAACCCGAACGCCTCGCCGGCGTGGATCGTGACGTGCGCGTTCTGCTGGCGGACGTACTCGAAGGCGTCCAGGTGCCGGGTGGGCGGGAAGCCCTTCTCCGCACCGGCGATGTCGAAGCCGACCACGCCGACGTCGCGGTGCCGGACGGCCAGTTCGGCGATCTCCCGGGACCGTGCGGCGTGCCGCATCGCGGTGAGCAGCGCACCGATCCGGATCCGCTGCCCGCGCGCGGCGGCCTTCTCGGTACCGATCCGGAAACCGTTCAGCACCGCGCCGATGACGGCGTCGACGTCCAGGCCGCCCTCCACGTGCAGCTCGGGCGCGAACCGGACCTCGGCGTAGACGACGCCGTCGGCGGCCAGGTCCTCGGCGGCCTCGGCCGCGGCCCTGGTCAGCGCGTCGCGGGTCTGCAACACCGCGACGGTGTGCCCGAACGTCTCCAGGTAGCGCTCCAGCGAGCCGGAGTGCGCGGCCCCGAGGAACCAGGCGGCGAGCTCGCCGGGATCGGTGGTCGGCAGCTTGTCGTAGCCGCACTCGCGGGCCAGCTCGATCACCGTGCCGACCCGCAGGCCGCCGTCGAGGTGATCGTGCAGCAGCACCTTGGGCGCCCGGCGCACGGAGTCGGAGTTGATCGGGGCGGGGGTCTCGGCGGTGGGGTCGGCCACGCGCGCACGGTACCCACGCACGGGTGCTCCGGCTCCCGGACCGGCGCGCCGCACGACATCGGTGCTTCCGACCTGCCATGATCCGCACCGATCAGGTCGTCCTATATACCCCGGACGGCCCAATCGCGCACCGTCCGTCGACCCTCGAACGGCGGTCGCTACCCTCTGGGCACTCCCCACTCGGCTCAGAGGAAGCGCAGCAGCCATGAGCGACACTTCGAACCTCTCGTTCGACCGGATGCGCGGCATGCTCAATCGGGCGGCCGAGATCCGCGACAGCGAACAGCAGCAGATCTTCGACTCCCTCGACGAGATCCACGCGCGGCTGGCCGCACTGGACGCCATCGGCACCGTCCGCAAGAAGCTCACCGATCTCCCCGATCGGACCGAGCTGAACGTGCTGGCCGAGCGCGTCGACGAGACCGTGACCAAGCTGGACAACCAGGAGGTCATGCTCGGCGCGATCACCCGCGCCATCGAGTCCCTGCCGGACCGGCTGGCGAAGCCGATCGCCCAGCTCGACGGCAGGCTCGACGCCATGGCCGGCCGGATGGAAGGTGTCTCCGGCCGGATGGACGGCCTGGACGACCGCCTCGGCGGCCTGCACAAGCGCCTGGACGACCTCGACAACCGGCTCGACCGGCACGAGATGCGCCTGGACGCCATGCCGAACGCGGTCGCCTCCCCGATCAAGGAGCGGGTCGAGGGCGTCGAGCGGAATGTCAAGGAGCAGCTGGACGCGGCCACCCAGTCGTTCGAGGAGACCGGCGAGGGCCTGCGCAACCTGCTCGGCGACACCTCGGTCGGCCTGCACCGACGGCTGGAGGAGCTGGCCCAGCGCCCGGCCGTCGACCCGGCCCCCGGGTTCGACGCGCTCACCGAGCGGATCGAGGCGCTGGCGGCCCGGCTGGAGGAGGTCGGCACCCGGATGGACACCGTCGAGACCGGCCTGGAAGGGCGCTTCGGCGACCTGGACGGCGCCGTGAAGGAGCGGCTCGGCAAGCTCGGCGGCTCCCTCAAGGACCGCCTCGGCGAGCTGGACGGCACGGTGACCTCCCGCCTCGGCGAGCTCGACGGCAAGGTCGGCGAGCTGGACGGGTCGGTGCAGGACCGGCTGACTCAGCTCACCGGGGACGTCGACAACCGGCTGGAGACGCTGTCCGGGACCGTCGAGGGCCGGCTGACCGAGCTCGACACCGCACTCCGCGACCGTCCGGACACCAGCGCCGTCACCGACCTGGTCGGGAAGGCCAACGCCGATTCCGAGCGGCGCAACGCCAGCCAGCTGGACGAGGCGATGGCCACGTTCGCGGAGCTGATCATGGGCCGGGGCGGGCAGTACGCGCAGCAGACGCCGCCGCCCCCGCCGCGGCCGGCCCAGCGCCGCACCCGGCAGAAGGTCGCCGTGAAGAGCCAGAACGGCGCCTCGGCCGCCGACCTGGTCGCCGAGGACCCCGACGAGTGACCCGCTCGCGCTGAGCCTCGCCCGGCACCGAGCGTCGCCGCTGCTCGGTGTCCCGAGGGGCACCCTCGTGGGCACCCGGGTCCTGAGGGTGCCCCTCGGGGCCCGGGACTCGGGACTCGGGTGCCGGGTTCAGCGGAGGGCTGCGGCCATCCGGTGGACGGCCTCGGTGACGATCCCCGGGCTCGTGCCCAGGTTCAGCCGGACGTGCCCGGCGCCGCCGGTGCCGAACGGCGGGCCGGCGTTCAGCGCCACCCGGCCCCGCTCCAGGAACGCGACCGCCGGGTCGTCGCCCAGGGCGAGCGCGCGGCAGTCCAGCCAGGCCAGGAACGTCGCGGGGGCCGGCCGGTAGGCGACGGCGGGCAGGTGCTCGGCGAGCAGCTCGGTGAGCAGGGCCTGGTTGCGGGCGATCCCGGCGACGAAGCCGTCCAGCCAGTCCCGGCCGTCGTGCAGCGCCGCGACGTGCGCCTGCACCGCGACGTGGCTCGCCCCGACCGCGAGCATCTCGGCCGGGATCCGGTCCAGCGCCGGCGTCGCGTCCGGGCCCGCCACCGCGATGGCCGCCTTCAGCCCGGCCAGGTTCCATCCCTTCGACGCCGAGTGCAGCGCGAAGCCGGTCCCGGCCCCGGGCACCTTGAGCCACGGCGTGAACGGGGTGTCCGGGTCGACCAGCGGGGCGTGGATCTCGTCGGCGACCACGGTGACGCCGTGCCGCTCCGCGAGGTCCGCGACGGCGGCCAGCTCGCCGGCGGTGTGCACGGTGCCGGTCGGGTTGTGCGGTGAGCAGAGCAGGAACGCCGAGCAGCGTGCGAACGCCGCATCCAGCGCGTCCGGGTCCAGCCGGCCTGCGAGCGTCAGCGGGGCCTCGACGACGGTGAACCCGGCGTGCGCGAGGAAGGTGTAGAACGGCGGGTACACCGGCGGGGTGACGGCGACCGCGCCCCCGGGTGCGGCGACCGCCCGCAGCACCTCCACGATCCCCTGCATGACGTCCGGGACCAGCCGGGTGCGGGCCGGGTCGAGGCCGTCCCAGTCCCACCGGTCCGCGGTGAACCGGGCGAGCGCGCCGGCGTAGCCGGGCCCGTGCGGGTAGCCGGTGTCGCCGGTCCGCACCGCCGCGGTCACCGCCTCGACGACGGCCGGTGCGAGCGGCACGTCGGCCTCGGCCACCCAGAGCGGGAGGACGTCGTCGTCGTAGGTCCGCCACTTCATGCTCGTCCGGCGGCGCAGCTCGTCCAGGGTCAGGGCGCCCAGCGGGTCCGTCATGGACCGGATCGTGACATGCCGACCGGCCGGCGGCGCCCGCTCAGCGCCGGGCCAGCCGCCGGAACACCGCGTCCAGCTCGCGCACCTTCAGCAGCCGCATCCCGACGACGGCCAGCGGCAGCGCGACCAGCGTGCCGCCGACCAGCAGCGTCCAGGCCCGCGCGACGACCGGCCAGTCGGCCAGCGCCGGCTCGACGCCCTGCGCGATCCCCCACGCCACGGCCGCCCCGACCGCTGACGCCAACGTGACCCGGCCCAGGGTGCCCAGCACCTCCACGGTGCGCACCCGGCCGAGCCTGCGGCGCAACAGCCACTGCCCGATCACGGCACCGCCGACGAACGACAGGCCGTTCGCCGTGGCCAGGCCGAGCACCACCCGGTCGGGCGGCAGCAGCAGCGGGCAGGCCAGCAGCAGCGGGATCTTCACGCCGACCATGCCGACCTGGATCAGCGTCGGCGTCCGGGAGTCGGTCATCGCGTAGAAGACCCGCATCTGCAGCATCGTCACCGCGTAGGGCAGCAGCCCGAACGCCGACCAGGCGACGGTCTCGCCGAGCCGCGCGGCCCCTTCACCGCTGGCCGCACCGACCGAGAACAGGGCGGTGCCCAGTGCCCCGCCGAACGCCGTCATGATCGCGGCGATCGGGATCAGCCCGACCGTGGTGAGCCGGGCGCCGAGCGAGAGGTCGGTGACGACCTGGCCGGTGTCCCCGTCCGCGGCGGCCCGGCTCATCCGCGGCATCAGCGCGGTCAGCAGGGAGACGCCGAGGACGCCGTAGGGGACCTGCAGCAGCAGCCAGGCGTTGGTGTAGGTGGAGACCGAGCCGCCGTCCGCGGCCGCGGCGACCCGGGTGGTGACGATGTAGCCGGCCTGGCCCACGAGGACGTAGCCGACGATCCACAACGCCATCCCGCCGGCCAGCGACAGCCGCGGGTCCCAGCCCCACACCGGCTTGTAGCGGAACCCGATCCGGCGCATCGACGGGATCAGCACGACCGCCTGCACGACGATGCCCAGCGTCGTCCCGAGGCCCAGGACCAGCAGCTTCGGGTCACCCATCCGTACCGGGTCGGTGGAGATCTCGCCGGGCATCGACACGTAGACCACGAGCACGCCGAGCAACACCAGGTTGTTCAGCACCGGCGCCCAGGCGAACGGCCCGAACACCTGTTTCGAGTTGAGGATCGCGCCGAGCAGGGCGCCCATCCCGTAGAAGAAGATCTGCGGCAGCAGCAGCCAGGCGAACGCCGTCGCGAGTTCGGGGTTGGCCTGGCCGGATTCGCCGGAGCCCAGGTAGAGCCGGGTCAGCAACGGCGCCGCCGCCATCGCCGCGAGCGTCGCGAGCAACAGCCCCGCCCCGACGACGGTCAGCAACCGCCGGGTGAACCGCTCCCCGTCGTCGGTGTCCTCGGCCTGGGCACGCACCAGGACCGGGATCATCACGCTGGTCAGCACGCCACCGAGCAGCAGCTCGTAGACGATGTTGGGCAGCGTGTTGGAGACGGTGTAGGAGTCGTTGACCACGGCCAGGCCGAGCACCGCGACCAGCGCCAGGTTCCGGACGAAGCCGGTGATCCGGCTGACCAGGCTGGCGATCGCGATCATGCCGGACGACCGGACGAGCGAGCCCGTGTTCTCGGTCCCGTTCGCCTTCCCGGCCCCGTCCGCCGGAGTCGCCGCGGCGTCCGGCGCTCCGGCGGGGGCGGCCGGGTCCTCGGTACCGGGGACGACCGGGCCGGTGGCGTCCAGCGCGTCGGGAGGCGTCGGCGCGCCGCTGCGCGGCGGGGTGTCCCCTGCCGGGGTGCCTGCACCGTTCGCCGCAGCGCCGGCGTCCGACGGGTCGCCGCCGCCAGGGACGACCGGACCGGTGGCGCCCAGCGCGCCGGGCGGCACCGTCGGACCACCGTCCGGGGGGACCCCCGGCCCGGCCGGCTGCGGGACCGCACGCGGGGACACCGGGCCGGCAGCGGGATCGATCGGGTCCGTCGCCGGCCCGTCGGCGGGCGGGATCGGTCGCCCGACCGGGCGGGTCACCTCCCCGGGCGTCTCCGCGGGGGCCGGACGAGCCCGGCGCGGCATCACCGGTCGGGGTATGGGCGCCCGCTCCGCCCGTCGGTCCTCACGCATCGCGCACCATCGTGCCGGATCCGCATCGCTCCCCCGGAGTCGCCTGCCCGTGCTCGGCGAGGTCGTCCGGCTGGACAGCTCCACCGGATGCCGCCGGCTCCGGCCGCTGGGCGCGCCGGTCGACACCGCGCGGAACGGGTGCGCTCGCCGGTGGCTCGACGTGCGCCGGCCGGGCGCTCAGCCCGCCCGGCGCACGTCGAGCACGAGGTCGCGGGCCGCCGGCGGGTCGGCGGTGACCAGCAGGGCGTGGCCGGCCAGGGCTCGGTGGGCCTCGGGCAGGCGTTCCGGGGTGTCGGTGTGCAGCTCCAGCAGCGGCGTCCCGGCGCGTACCTCGGCGCCCGGCTCGGCCAGCAGCCGCACCCCCGCCGCGGCCTGCACCGGGTCCTCCTTGCGGGCCCGCCCGGCGCCGAGTCGCCACGCCGCCGTCCCGACGGCGAGCGCGTCCGCCCCGGAGAACACCCCGGAGCGGTCGGCGGTCACCGTCTCGACGTGCCGGGCGACCGGCAGCGGCGCGGCCGGGTCCCCGCCCTGCGCGGCGATCATCCGTTCCCAGACCTCGTACGCGGCCCCGGACGCGAGCGTCGCGGCCGGGTCGGCGTCCGGCAGGCCGGCCAGCGCGAGCATCTCCGAGGCCAGCGCCACCGTGAGCGCGACGACGTCGGCCGGGCCGCCGCCGTGCAGCACCTCGACCGACTCGCCGACCTCGAGCCCGTTGCCGACGCAGCGGCCCAGCGGCCGGGACATGTCGGTGAGCAGCGCGGTGGTCGGGAGGCCGTGCGCGGCACCGATCGCGGTCATCGCGTCGGCCAGCTCCCCGGCCCGGTCGAGGGTCTTCATGAACGCGCCGGAGCCGACCTTGACGTCGAGGACCAGCCCGCCGGTGCCCTCGGCCAGCTTCTTGCTCATGATCGAGCTGGCGATCAGCGGGACCGACTCGACGGTACCGGTGACGTCGCGCAGCGCGTAGAGCCGCTTGTCGGCGGGGGCGAGCGTCGGCGTCGTCGCGCAGACGACCGCGCCGACGTCGGCGAGCTGGGCCCGGATCTCCTCGGTGGACAGCGACGCCCGCCAGCCGGGGATCGCCTCCAGCTTGTCCAGGGTGCCCCCGGTGTGTCCCAGCCCGCGCCCGGACAGCTGCGGGACGGCGGCCCCGCAGGCGGCGACCAGCGGCGCCAGCGGCAGCGTGATCTTGTCCCCGACGCCGCCGGTGGAGTGCTTGTCGACCAGCGGGCGCCCGACGTCGCCGAAGTCCAGCGTGTCCCCGGAGTCGATCATGGCCTGGGTCCAGTGCGCGGTCTCGGCCGCGTCCATCCCGTTGAGCAGGATCGCCATCGCCAGCGCCGCCATCTGCTCGTCGGCGACCTCGCCGCGGGCGTGGGCGCCCACCACCCAGTCGATCTGGTCGCGGCTCAGCTCGTGGCGGTCCCGCTTCGCCGTGATGATCTCCACTGCGCCGAACGACGGCCGCGCGGGCTCGGCGTCGGCCCGGCCCGCTCCGCGGCTCACCGGGCACCTCCCGGGAGATCGGACGGGCCGAACGCGTCGGGGAGCACCTCGGTGAACGGGCGCGGCCCGCGCGGGGTGTCGCACAGCAGCCCGCCGCCGCCGAACTCGTGGAGCACCTGACGGCAGCGCCCGCACGGCATGAGCAGGACGCCGTCGGCGGAGCGGCAGGCGACCGCGAGCAGCCGCCCACCCCCGGACAGCCGCAGCTGCCCGGCCAGGGTCACCTCGGCGCAGGAGCCGAGCCCGTAGGAGGCGTTCTCCACGTTGCAGCCGGTGACCACCCGGCCATCGTCGACCAGCGCCGCGGCCCCGACCCGCAGGCCCGAGTAGGGCGCGTACGCCCAGGCCGCGGCCGTCACCGCGGCCGAGCGCAGCGCGTCCCAGTCCGGGACCGGCGCGTCCGGCCGCATCATCTCCCGCCCGGCGCCGGACGGTCCGCCGCCGGCCATCTAGCGGCCCTCCCCGCGCCGGTACTCGACGCCGAGCCGGGCCGGTGGCCGTAGTCGCTGGGACGCCGCCGCCAGCACGATCAGGGTGACCAGCTGCGGGGCGTAGGAGGCGAGCTCGGAGGGCACCGTGTCGACCGTCCAGTAGAGCGCGTAGACCAGCAGCCCGGCGACCAGCGCGATCGCGGCCGCGGCCCACATCCGGCGGATCGCCCACAGCACCGCGACGACGACGGCGACCAGCGTCGCGCCGTAGAGCAGGGCGTGCACCGCCTCGCCGCCGGCCCGCAGCTGCAGGCCGTCGACGTAGCCGAACAGCGCCGAGCCCATCAGCAGCCCGCCCGGCCGCCAGTTGCCGAAGATCATCGCGGCGAGTCCGATGTAGCCGCGGCCGCCGACCTGGCTCTCC
Source organism: Pseudonocardia nantongensis (assembly GCF_046546495.1). Taxonomy (NCBI): domain Bacteria; kingdom Bacillati; phylum Actinomycetota; class Actinomycetes; order Pseudonocardiales; family Pseudonocardiaceae; genus Pseudonocardia; species Pseudonocardia nantongensis. The sequence continues at coordinate 78,346 of NZ_JBKGXT010000006.1, forward strand.
AGGTAGCTGAGCTGGGCCGGGTTGAGGACCAGCGCCGCGCCGCCGAGCCCGGCCAGCCCACCGGAGACGACGACCGCGACGTACTTCTGGACGATCACGTTCACGCCCAGCGTCTCGGCCGCGACCGGGGCCTCGCCCGCCGAGCGCAGCCGCAGCCCGAACGGCGTCCGCCAGAGGATCCAGTAGCTGATCGGCACCAGGGCGAACCCGAGCACGACGATCGGAGTCAGCCCGCTGACCAGCCCGGACAGCAGTCCCGCGAGGTCGGAGACGAACACCCGCTGCTGGTCCTCCAGCGCCGCCAGACCGTCAGCGACGCCCGGGACCTGGAACTCGGTGAAGCCGTCGAGGCGCGGCGACTGGCGGGGGTTCTGCGACACCGGGGTGAACACCAGCGTCGCCAGGTACTTGGTCAGCCCGGTGCCGAGCAGCGTGATCGCCACGCCGGAGACGATGTGGTTCACGTTGAAGGTGACCGTCGCGACGGCGTGCAGCAGCCCGCCGAGCGCGCCGAACACCAGCCCGCCGAGCATCGCCGCCCACGGCCCGTACTGGTAGCCGGCCCACGCCGCACCCCAGGTGCCGAGCACCATCATGCCCTCGAGGCCGATGTTGATGATGCCCGCGCGTTCGGACCAGAGCCCGCCGAGCGCGGCGAACAGGATCGGCAGCCCGAGCCGGACGGCCGCCTCCGAGGTCCCCGACGACGCGAGCTGGGTCTGCCCGGTGAGCGTCACGGTGATCGACAGGATCAGCACCAGGCCGGCCGCGATCAGCGCCGAGCGGGCCCAGCCGGGCAGCGTCCCGAGACGTTCGGTCACCGCGGTCACGAGGCGACACCCGCCGGTTCCGGGGCCGCGGCCGCCACCCGCCGTTGCTCGGCGCGACGCTCCACCCGCCGGACCACCTCGTAGGCGACCACCACCGACAGCACGATCAGCCCCTGCATGATCAGCACGATCTCCCGCGGGATCCCGACGACGTCGAGTGCCACCGCGGCCTTGTCCAGGAACGCCCACAGCAGCGCGCCGAGCGCGATGCCCACCGGGTGGTTGCGGCCCAGCAGCGCGATGGCGATGCCGGTGAACCCGTAGCCCTGCGGGGAGGTGAGCGTGTACGCGAGGTCGCGGCCGAGCAGCTCGGGCAACCCGACCAGCCCGGCGACCGCCCCGGACAGCAGCAGCGCGACCAGGATCGTCCGGCGCGCGTTCACCCCGCCGGCCGCGGCCGCCGTCGTCGACTCGCCGGAAGCGCGCAGCTCGAAGCCGAACCGGGTCCGGCCCAGCAGGAACCAGTAGCCGAGTCCGAGCAGCGCCGCGACGACGACCATGCCGAAGATCTCGCCCGCGCCGACCGGGATGCCGGGGAAGGCGCCGGACTCCGGGATCGGCGGGGTGGTGATGTTGTTGCCGCGCAGCTCGCCGAAGGTCTCCGGGCTGATCAGGAACGCGATCAGCCCGGTGGCGATCGCGTTCAGCATGATCGTCGAGATGACCTCGGAGACGCCGCGGTAGGCCTTCAGCAGCGCCGGGATCGCCACCCACGCCGCGCCGGTGAGCACGGCCACGACCAGGATCAGCAGGGTGTGCAGCACCGGCGGCAGCACGACCGTCCCGCCGACGATCGCGGCCACGCAGGCCGCGACCCGGAACTGGCCCTCGACGCCGATGTTGAACAGCTTCATCTGGAAGCCGATCGCGACCGCGAGCGCCGCGACGTAGTACACCGCCGCCGAGTTCACGGTGTCGACGGCGACGGAGCCCGACCCGAGCTGGGACAGGATCGTGGTCAGCGCCGTCCACGGTGACGCGCCGCTGACCAGCAACGCGACCGCGCAGAGCAGCGCGGCGACGGCGATCGCGAGCAGCGGCGCCACGACGGCGCCCCGGAACCGGTCGAGCAGCGCCGTCACGTGACCGCCCCGGTCATCTTCGTGCCCAGCTCCTCGGGGGTCACGGTGGCCGGGTCGGCGGTCCCGACCAGCCGGCCGCCGGAGATCACCGCGAGGGTGTCGGACAGCCCGATCAGCTCGTCCAGGTCCGCGCTGACCAGCAGCACCGCCAGGCCGGCCGCCCGGGCCGCGCGCAGCTCGGCCCAGATCCCGGCCTGGGCGCCGACGTCGACGCCGCGGGTCGGGTGCGCGGCGATCAGCAGCACCGGGTCGCCGGACAGCTCGCGCCCGACGACGAGCTTCTGCTGGTTGCCGCCGGACAGCGCGGCCGCGGTGACGTCGATGCCCGGGGTGCGGACGTCGAAGTCGGTGACGATCCGCTCGGTGTCGCGGCGGGCGGCGGCCCGGTCGATCAGGCCGCGGCGCCCGATCGGGGGCCGGCTCTGGAACCCGAGCACCCGGTTGGCCCACAACGGCTGCTCGCCGAGCAGCGCGTGCCGGGACCGGTCCTCGGGGACGTAGCCGACGCCGTGCTCGCGGCGGGCCATCGTCGGGAGCGCGGTGATGTCGGTGCCGCCCAGGTGCACCGTGCCGCGGGCGCCGCGACGCATCCCCATGATCGTCTCGACGAGTTCGGTCTGGCCGTTGCCCTCGACCCCGGCGATGCCCAGGACCTCGCCCGCGTGCACGACGACGTCGACGTCGTCGAGCAGGTCCCGCCCGCCCGCCGGGTCGGGCAGGCCGAGCCCGGAGACCCGCAACACCTCGCGGTCGGTCACCGTGGACTCGCGGCTCCCGGGTGAGGGCAGTTCGGAGCCGACCATCATCTCGGCCAGTTCGGCGGTGCCGACCTCCCCCGGGTCCACGGTGCCGACGGTGCGGCCGCGCCGGATCACGGTGATCCGGTCGGCGATCGCGCGGACCTCGTCGAGCTTGTGCGAGATGAACAGGAACGTGTAGCCCTCGCCCTGCATCGCCCGCACGGTCGCGAACAGCTCGTCGACCTCCTGCGGCACGAGCACCGCGGTCGGCTCGTCAAGGATCACCGTCCGGGCGCCCCGGTAGAGCACCTTGAGGATCTCGATCCGCTGCCGGTCGGCGACGCCGAGGTGCTCGACCAGCCCGTCCAGCGCGATGCCGGTGGAGCCGGCCCCGGTACCCGCAGACAGCCCGACCGTGCGTGCCAGCCCGGCGATCCGCTCCCGGGCGGCCTTCCCGATCCCGTGCCGCTTCTCGGCCCCGAGCAGCACGTTCTCGGCGACCGTGAGGTTGTCGGCGAGCATGAAGTGCTGGTGCACCATGCCGATCCCGGCGGCGATCGCGTCCGCAGGCGAGCGGAAGTGCGTCTCGGTCCCGCCGACCGCGACGGTGCCCGAGTCCGGGGTCTGCATCCCGTAGAGGATCTTCATCAGGGTCGACTTGCCGGCCCCGTTCTCGCCGCAGAGGGCGTGCACCTCACCGCCGCGCACGGCGAGGTCCACGCCGTCGTTCGCGACGACGCCGGGGAACCGCTTGGTGATCCCGCGCAGCTCGACGACGTGCTCGCTCACTTGGTCGACGAGACCTGGATCTGCCCAGCCATGATCGCGGCCTTGTAGGCGTCGAGCTGCCCGGTGATGTCGTCGACCTGGCCGCCGGAGGTGGAGTAGGCGACGCCGTCGTTGCGCAGGTCGAAGCGCTCCGGCAGCTGGTCGCGGGTGCCGCCGGCGACCGCGTTGATGTAGTCGTACACCGCCACGTCCACCCGCTTGATCATCGACGTCATGATCACGTCACGGACATCGGTCAGCTGCGGCGAGTTGTACTGGTCGGAGTCGACCCCGATCGCCTTCTTGCCCGACTCCTGGGCCGCGGTGAACACGCCCTGGTTGGACTGGCCGGCCGCGGCGAACACCACGTCGGCGTTGCCGTCGAACTGGCCGGACGCGATCTCGGTGCCGCGGGTGGCGTCGTTGAAGCCGGAGAAGTCACCGGCCGGCGAGATGTAGGACGCGTCCACGGTCGCGTCCGGCGCGACGGCCTTGACGCCCTGCTCGTAGCCGGTCTCGAACTTCTGGATCAGCGGGCTGTCCACGCCGCCGACGAATCCGACCCGGCAGGTCCGGGTCTTCAGCGCCGCCGCCGCGCCGACCAGGAAGGAGCCCTGCTCCTCGGCGAACACCAGCTGCTGGACGTTCGGCAGGTCGACGGTGTCGTCATCGACGATGGCGAACTGGACGTCCGGGAACTCGGTGGCGACGGCCTTGACGCCGTTGGCGTAGTTGAAGCCGATCGCGATGACCGGGTTGAAGCCCTGCTCGGCGAGCTGGCGCAGCCGGCTGGTGCCGGCGTCCTCGCTCTCGCCCTGCTGGGCAGTGGCCTCGCGGGTGTTCTCCTTCGGCAGCCCGAGCTCGGCGACCGCCCGGTCCAGTCCCGCTGCCGCGGCGTCGTTGAACGACGCGTCGCCCCGCCCGCCGATGTCGTAGGCCAGGCCGACCTTCAGCCGGCTCGCGTCGGCCTTGGGCGCCTCCGGTTCCGGCTGGGCCTGCGCCGGTTCGACGGCCGGTGGTGCGTTGCGGGTGCACTCACCGCCGCCCTGCGCCCCGCCGCCCCCGGTATCCCGGGCGCACCCGGCCAGTACCAGAGCCGCCACCGCCGTGAGCGCGACCGCTGTCGCGACCCGCCCCCGCCGTCCGATGCGCCGCGTGATCCGCACGAACGTCCTCCCGTCCCCCCGCACCACCCGGACGGCGGCGCACGTTGCTGCGCGGGACGGTAACTGCTGACCGTGCACTGTGGCAGGGGTCGCAACATCGTCGTGACAGAGCCGTCGACGGGCGGTCGGTGCGCGGGCGGGCGGTACGGTGCGCGAGCCCGAAGCCGATCTTGTCGGGCGACCGCGTCGAGGAGGACGGAGACCGGAGTGGACCGCGCAGAACTGACAGTCGAGGCCCCGCCGGAGCAGGTGTGGGCGCTGGTCTCGGACATCACCCGGGCCGGCGAGTGGAGCCCCGAGGCGACCGGTGGCCGCTGGCGGGACGCCTCCGGCCCGGCCGTCGGGACGCGGTTCGTCGGCGCGAACCGGCACGGCCGTCTCCGCTGGTCGACGCACTGCCGGGTCACCGAGTCCGAACCCGGCCGGCGGTTCACGTTCGTGGTGTCGGAGAGCCGGACGGCCTGGGGCTGGGTCCTGCAGCCGGACGGCACCGGCACGCACGTCGTCGCCTGGCGGGAGGCCGTCGGGCGGCCGCTGCTGCCGATCCGGTTGCTGCAGCGCAGCGGGATCCTCGGCCACAACCGCGAAGGCATGATGCGCGAGGGCCTGCAGCGCAGCCTGGAGTCGGTCAAGCGAATCACCGAAACCCCCTGACCCCACCCCGCCCCCACACCTCGCGTTGTGGCGTGGCGTCCGGTGCGGCCTGGCATGCTCCTCGTGTGACGATCACGCGCCGCCGGACGGCGGTCGCGGCGCTCCCGCTCCTGCTGATCACGTGCCTGCTGTGTCCCGCGCTGCTGCCCGGCGGGGGCACGCCGGCGACCGCGGCCGCGGGGTGCCCCGGGGAGTCCGGGCCGCCGGGGCCGCCGGCCCGGGAGGAGACCGTCCCGGTGGCCGCGCTGCCGGTGCCGGATCCGCCGGTCGGCGGCCTCGCGGGCTGCGCGGACGCGCACGCGGGCCCGCTCCCGCCGCCCCCGGTCGGTGTGGCGTCCTACGTGGTCGCCGACCTGGACTCCGGCGAGGTGCTCGCCGCCCGCGCCCCGCACTCCCGGCAGCGGCCCGCGTCGACGATCAAGCTGCTGCTGGCGCTGGTGGTGACCGACCTGCTGCCGCCGGACAAGGTCGTGGTCGCGACGGCCGAGGACGCGAACATCGACGGCAGCCGGGCCGGGCTCGGGCCGGGCGGGCGCTACACCGTCGAGCAGCTGCTGCACGGCCTGCTGCTGGCCTCCGGCAACGACGCCGCGCACGCGCTGGCCCGCGAGCTCGGAGGCGTCCCCGCGACGCTCGCCGCGATGCAGGACGCCGCCGGCCACCTCGGAGCGCTGGACACCCGGCCCGCGACACCGTCCGGGCTGGACGGGCCGGGCATGTCGTCGTCGGCCTACGACCTGGCGCTGATCCTGCGCGCGGCGCTGGAGCGGCCGCGGATCGCGGCGGCCCTGGTGACGCCGAGCATCCCGTTCCCGGGGTTCGGCGACCGGCCGGGCTTCGAGCTCGGCAACGACGACCGGCTGCTGGGGACCCCCGGCTTCCTCGGCGGCAAGAACGGGTTCACCGACGCGGCCCGGCACACGTTCGTCGGGGCGCTCGAGCGGGACGGACGGCGGCTGGTCGTCGCGCTCGTGCGGGGCGAGCCGGTGCCGGTACGGATGGTCGACCAGGCCCGCGGGCTGTTCGACTGGGGTTTCGGCGCTCCCCACAGGAGGATCGGGACGCTCGTCGAAGCCGGCTCGGCCGGACGGCCGGACGCGATGGGGGCGGGCGAGTCGGCTCCGGGCGGGCCGGAGCCACCCCTCGGCGGCACCGGCGCCGAACACGATCGGGCGGATCCGGCTCCGGATGCCGGCCTCATGGGCCCGGTGATCGTCGGTGGGGTGGCCGCGACGGTGGGGATGGCCGCGCTGCTGGCGGCGGGCCTGCGGCGGCGCCGGCACTGACGCCGTCCCGGAGCTCGGGCGCGGTCAGCGCCGGCGCCGCCCCCACGCCCGCAGACCGAGCACGCCACCGAGCACGCCCGCGGTGAGCAGCCCCGCCGACGCCAGCGCGCCGCTCCCCTCCCGGACGACGTACTGCGGCCGGATCACGGCCGGCGACGGGACGTTCTGCGGACCCTGGTCGCCCTCCTCGGCGCTGGCCGCCCAGGCCGTCACGAACAGCAGGAACCGCGCGGTGAAGAAGATGAAGATCAGCAGACCGAGGATCGACCCGAACGCGGCGCCGGCCGCGGACGAGGAGATCGTGCCCAGGTAGACCACCATCACCCGCTGCAGGATCGCGAACCCGATCGCGCCGATCAGCGCCGCCTTTGCCGCGCTGCGGAAGCCCACCGGCTCGCGGGGCAGCCGGGCGATCACCCAGAGGAACACCAGCCAGTTCCCCCCGATCCCGATCAGGAACGACACGACGAACAGCACGGTCTGCGCCCAGCCGACCCCACCGAGGCCGACCAGGTCCAGCAGGGTCTGCCCGAGCGTCCCGCTGACCGAGGCGATCGCGAACGAGGCGACGAGCGCCAGGCCCAGCCCGACCAGCGCGAGCAGGTCGAACGCCAGCCGCTTGAGTACCGGCGGCGCCTCGTCGCGCTGGCCCCACTGCTCGGTGAGCGCCTCACGCAGGTTGCTCATCCAGCCGATCCCGGAGTACAGCGCACCGATCAGACCGATCGCACCGATCGCACCGGCCCGGTTCACCGCGGTGTCGATGACCCCGCTGATGGTGCCGGCCAGGTCCTCGCCCGGGACCGCGTCGGCGATCGAGTCCTGCAGCGAGCGGAGGAGGTCCTCGTTGCCGCGCAGCACGAACCCGGCGGCCGCGAAGGCCACCATCAGCAGCGGCACCAGGGCCAGGATCGAGAAGTAGGTGATCGCCGCGGCGTAGTGGTCGCCGTGGTTCTCGGTGTACCGCGCCCCCGCCCGGACCAGGTGGTCCAACCAGGGGTGCTTCTCGCGCTGGCGCTCGAGGAAGCCGGGGGCGTCCTCCTCGTCGTCGTCGATCAGGTGCGCGGTCGTCGTGGCGCGGTGGTCGGCCATGGTCCCCCCGGTCGGTCGTGCGTCACCCGCCGCGACACGGTGTCAGCCCGCGGGCGGGAGGAACCCGATCCTCTCGTGAACCGCGGCCAGTGTCGCGCCGGACACCTCACGCGCCCGGGTGGCGCCGCGCACCAGCACCCGGTCCAGCTCGGCCGGATCGGCCAGGTAGCCGTGCACCTTCTCCGCGAACGGCTCCACGAACGAGGCCACGAGCTCGCCGAGATCCTTCTTGAGGTCGCCGTAGCCGCGCCCGGCGTACTCGGCCTCGATCTCGGTGACCTTCCGGTCCGTCATCGCCGCGTAGATCGTCAGCAGGTTGGTGATGCCGGGCTTGGCCTCCGGGTCGTAGCGGATCTCCCGCTCGTTGTCGGTGACCGCCGAGCGGATCTTCTTCGCGGCCGTCTTCGGCGGGTCGAGCAGATCCACGATCCCGGACGGCGACGACGTCGACTTGCTCATCTTCGCCGTCGGGTCCTGCAGGTCGGTGATCTTCGCGGTGGCCGGCGGGATGAACGGCTCCGGCACCGTGAGCGTCTCGCCGAAGCGGTGGTTGAACCGCTGCGCGAGGTTGCGGGTCAGCTCCAGGTGCTGGCGCTGGTCCTCGCCCACCGGTACCCGGTCGGCCTGGTAGAGCAGGATGTCCGAGGCCATCAGGACCGGGTAGGTGAACAGCCCGACCGTCGTCCGGTCGGCACCCTCCTTGCCCGACTTGTCCTTGAACTGGGTCATCCGGCTCGCCTCACCGAAACCGGTGATGCACTCCAGCACCCAGCTCAGCCGGGCGTGCTCGGGAACGTGGGACTGGACGAACAGCGCGCACCGGTCCGGGTCCAGGCCCAGCCCGAGCAGCTGCGCGGCGGCCACCCGAGTGCGCCGGGCCAGTTCCTTGGGGTCGTACTCGACCGTGATCGCGTGCAGGTCGACGACGCAGTAGAACGCGTCGTGGTCGTCCTGCAGGGCCACCCACTGCCGCAGCGCGCCCAGGTAGTTGCCGAGATGGAACGAGTCGGCGGTGGGCTGGATCCCGGAGAGCACGCGCGGCGGGTGGGCGTCGGTCATGGTCGTCATCGTCCCAGCCCGGACCGGATCCGCGGCAGCCGGTCGACCCCGCCGGGCCGGGCTCAGCGGGGCTGGACCGGGGAGACCGACGCCCGGGTGAACGAGCGCTCACAGCGGTCGCAGTCCAGGCGGACCCGAAGCCGGTGACCGGCGTGCAGGATCTCGAGGTCGGCGGAGGCCCCGTCGCCGCCGAGCCAGCGGTGCGACCAGTCGACCAGGCAGGCGTGGATCGGGAACGACGCGCGCCCCCGGTCGGTCAGTCGGTACCCGGCGTCGCCGGTCCGCACCAGGACCCCGAGCTCGACGAACCGGCGCAGCCGGTCACTGAGCACCTCCGGGGAGATGGCCAGCTCGTCGGCGAAGGTGCTGAACGAGCGCATGCCGGCGAGGGCGGCACCGAGCACGGTCGCCCCCCAGCGGTCACCGACGATCTCCATCGCGCCGGGCAGGATCGACAGCGGGTCCGCAGGCAGCCGGCCCCGGGTCCGGCGCGGATGCAACCGGGTGAGCACGTCGACGCCGGATCCGCCGGGCGCCCGCCACACCGTGGTGTCGGACGGCCCGACCTGCGCACCGCACTCGTCGCACCGCAGAACGACACCGGCCGGCAGGTCGCACGCGCGGTGCACGATGTCGGGCAGCGGGACCTCCCGGGGCACCCAGGTCTTCTCCCAGTGCCAGGTGCTGAGCAGCAGCTTCCAGGTGTCCGCGCCCTGCTCGGTGAGGGCGTACCCGCGCCGTTCCCGGCCGCCCTCGCGGTACGGCCGGGTCTCCAGCAGGCCCGCTTCGACCAGCGACCGCAGGCGCGCGGAGAGCGTCGCGTCGGAGATGTTGAGGGTCTCCCGCCACTCCGCGTAGCGGGTCACGCCGAGCAACGCGCGCTGCAGGATCAGCAGGGTCCAGGTGTCCGCGAGCAACCCGAGCCCGCGTCCGACGGCACCCAGCTCCTGCCCCTGCACAGCCGTCCGCCTCCCCTTGACCTGTCCTGTCCGTGATCGTACCGTTGGCCTGACTCTGCCGATCGAAGCCGGATGGTCACGGATCGTACGGTCGGCGGCCTGCACAGTTCATGGACTGCACGGTTCACGGGCTGCGGAGGTCACGGGCTGCACGGTCCTCGGGGAGCGTGTCCGGCGGCAGGGGTGGATCGGATTCCGGGGGGAGCCCGATCCACGTACCGCGGCCGGACCGACCGCGGCGGCGCAGAGGGGGTCGCCGCCGCGGCCGGTCGCGGGTACCCCTCAGTCGCGGGTTCCGCCCGCACCCTCCGGGTTCCCGGCGTCGTCCGGCTCGCCCTGGTCCGCATCCCCGGCCTCCTCGCCCGCCGCCTGCAACGTCACGACGCCGTTCTCCAGGTCGATCGGGCCCAGCGCCCAGCGCTGCCCGCCCTGCGCGGCGTCGGAGTCCTCGTGGATCCGCTTCCGCGGGAACATCTCTCCCAGCACACCCATGCCACCCACGGTACGGATCCCGGACGCGACGAGCGGGCCGCTCGCGGGCGGTGTTCCCGCGAGCGGCCCGCCACTGCGCCGGGCCGACCGGCCGGATCAGGCCGGGGTGAGCGGCAGCATCGGCGGACCGGGCCGCGCGGCCGGGACCAGCGCCGACGGCTCGCCGCGGTAGGTCGTCGTCCGCTGCCGGACCGGCCGACCGGCGCCGTGCGCGATCGCGGTGAGTTCCTCGACCGACCGCTCGGAGCCGTTCTCCGAGCCGGCCATCCGGCTGATCGTCTCCTCCATGAGGGTGCCGCCCATGTCGTCGGCACCGCCGCCCAGGATGTCCGCGGCCAGGTCGTCGCCGAGCTTCACCCAGGAGCACTGGACGTGGTCGATCCGTCCGTGCAGGGCCAGCCGGGCGAACGCGTGCACCGCCCGGTTGTCCCGCTCGGTCGGCCCCGGGCGGGCGATCCCGGCCAGGTAGATCGGCGCGTTGTGGTGCACGAACGGCAGCGGGACGAACTCGGTGAAACCACCGGTGCGGTCCTGGATCGACGCCAGCGTGCGCAGGTGCCCGAGCCAGTGCCGCGGCTCGTCGACGTGCCCGTACATCATCGTCGACGACGACGGGATGCCGAGCTCGTGCGCGGTCGAGACCACCTCGATCCACTGCGACGCCGGCAGCTTGCCCTTGGTCAGCACCCAGCGGACCTCGTCGTCGAGGATCTCGGCGGCGGTGCCCGGAATCGAGCCCAGCCCGGCGGCCTTCAGCTCGGTCAGCCACTCCTTGATCGACACGCCGGCCTTGGCCGAGGCCGACACGATCTCCATCGGGGAGAACGCGTGCACGTGCATCCCGGGGACCGCCTCGTTCACCGCACGCACCAGATCGGCGTAGAACGACACCGGCAGCTGGGGGTCGATGCCGCCCTGCACGCAGACCTCGGTGGCGCCGTCCCGAGCCGCCTCGGCGGCACGCTGGGCGACGTCGTCCAGGGACAGCCGGAACGCGTCGGCGTCCCGCTCGCGCTGGGCGAACGCGCAGAACCGGCAGCCGACGTAGCAGACGTTCGAGAAGTTGATGTTCCGGTTGACGACGTAGGTGACGTCGTCGCCGTTCACGTCCGTGCGGACGTCGTCTGCGAGCCGGGTCAGCTCGGTCAGCGCCGGGCCGTCCGCGGTCAGCACCGCCATCGCGGCGGCCTCGTTCGCCGGGTCCAGCAGGGCGCCCGGGTCGGACGCGGCGAGCTCCAGCCCGGCCTTGACGTCGCCCTGCAGGCGGGCCGGCGCGTGCGCGCGCTGCTCGGCGAGCTCGGCGGCCACCTCGTCCCAGTCGCCGTAGACCGAGCCGAAGTCGGTACGCCGGTCTTCGGTGCGACCGGTGGTGTCGATCGTGGAGTTCAGGTCGGTGCGGCCGGAGGACTCGAACCCGCCGTCGGGCTCCTGCCAGGCCCGCCCCTCGACGGCCGCGTCCGGGTCGGCGAGCCCGTCGGCGGTCGCCAGCGCGGCGACGTGACCGTGCAGCCGGGTGTCGATCCAGGGCGACCCCGCCCGCACGTACTTCGGGTAGGCGGTCAGCCGCTCGCGCAGCTCGAAGCCCTCGCCGGCGGTGACCCGGGCCAGGTCGTCGACGGCCGGCCAGGGCATCTCCGGGCTGACGTGGTCGACGGTCACCGGGGACACGCCGCCCCAGTCGTCGATCCCGGCGCGCAGCATCAGCGCCTGCTCGTCGCCGACCAGGTTCGGCGGCGCCTGCAGCCGGACCTTCGGGCCGAGCACCAGGCGGGCGACGGCGATCGTGGCGGCCAGGTCGTCGAGGTCGGCGTCCGGGTCGTGCGCCATCGCGGTGTCCGGCTTCGCCCGGAAGTTCTGGACGATCACCTCTTGCACGTGCCCGTGCGCCCGGGCCGCGGACCGGATCGCGAACAGCGACTCGGCCCGCTCGGTGCGGTTCTCACCGATCCCGATCAGGATTCCGGTGGTGAAGGGGACCCCGACCCGGCCGGCGTCGGTGAGCGCGCGGAGCCGGACCACGGGCTCCTTGTCCGGGCTGCCGTAATGCGGGCCGGACTTCTCCGACCACAGCCGCTCCGAGGTGGTCTCCAGCATCATCCCCATGCTGGCCGCGACCGGCTTGAGCCGGGTCAGCTCGGCCCAGGACAGCACCCCCGGGTTGAGGTGCGGCAGCAGCCCGGTCTCCTCGAGCACCGCGATCGCGCAGGCCCGGACGTAGTCCAGGGTCGAGTCGTAGCCGCGGGCCTCCAGCCACTCGCGGGCCTGCGGCCAGCGGTCCTCGGGCCGGTCGCCGAGGGTGAACAGGGCCTCCTTGCAGCCCTGCGCGGCGCCCTGGCGGGCGATCTCGACGACCTCGTCGCGCTCCAGGAACATCGACTCGAGCCGGTGCGGGACGGTCACGAACGTGCAGTAGTGGCAGCGGTCCCGGCAGAGCCTGGTCAGCGGGATGAACACGTTGCGCGAGTACGTGACGACGCCCGGCCGGCCCTCCTCGACCAGGCCGGCGTCGCGGACCCGTGCGGCGTGCCCGAGCAGCTCGTCCAGGTCGTCACCGCGGGCGGCGAGCAGCACCGCGGCCTCGGTGGTGTCCAGCGTGGACCCGTCCCGGACCCGGCGCAACGCGCGCCGCAGAGCGGACGGGGTCGGGGCGGCCTCGGCCGGGGACGGAACGGCGGGGGTGTCGGCCATGCCGCCCACACTAGGTATCCCCGATCATCGGAGCGACCGTCGGGGACCGGTGGATCTCCGACGGATCGCCGGCGGCCGGTCCTACGCCTCCCGTGCGACCTGCGCCGCCGTCCCGCCGGTGACCGCCAGCAGCTCGGTGAACGTGGTGGGGAACACCGACCGCGCGACGCCGCCGGCCGCCCAGACCCGGTCGTAGTCGTCGAGGGCGACGTCGACCAGGGTGCGCACCGGGGCCGGGTGCCCGACCGGCGCGACCCCGCCGATGACCTGCCCGGTCGCGGCGACGACGAACTCCCGGTCCGCCCGTCCGACGCTGCGCGCGCCGACGAGCTCGGCGACCCGGCCGGTGTCCACCCGGTGCCTGCCGGAGGTGAGCACCAGCAGCGGGGCGCCGTCGGCGTCGAACACCAGCGAGTTCGCGATCTGCCCGACCTCGACCTCGAGCGCCGCGGCCGCCGCGGCGGCGGTGGTGACCGCCTCCGGGAGCAGGAGGAGCCCGGCGATCGAGGAGGGATCGGCTCCGGCGCTGCGCAGCGCCTCTTTCACGGCGGCGACGCGGGGGTGGTCGGCCGACTGCTGGGTGGGTGCGTCCATGCCCCCATCCTGGCCCCGGACGCCACCGGGTTCCGGCGGTGGGCGGCTACAGGATCGCGTGGACCACCAGCAGGAGGACGGCGACCAGCAGCAGCCCGGCGACGCCGAGCAGGATCCCCCGGTTGCGCCCCAGGTCGCCGCCGGACGCGCGGGGCCGGGCGGCCCGTTCCAGCAGTCCCGCCACCTCGTCGGGTGCCGGGCGCAGTGCCGGGGCGTCGGCGGTGAGCCCGGCGATCGCGGTCGCGAGCGCCCCGTTCCGGGCGAGCCGGTCGCCTGCGGCATGCGCGAGCACCGCGCCCAGCGACCACAGGTCGGCGGCCGGGGTGTCGCCTTCCGGCCATCCGGAGGCGCGGTCCGGACGGCGCCGGCGTTCCGGCGGGTCGAACGCGTCCGGCGCGGCTCCCGGGGCGGCGGGCCGCTCGCCGACCGCGCGGGCCAGGCCGAGGTCGGTGACCAGGGCCCGGCCGTCCGGCGTGACCAGCACGCAGTCCGGGTCCAGCCCGCCGTGCGTGCCGCCGCCCTCGTGCACCGCGCGCACCGCGGCCAGCACGTCGCGCCCGAGCGCCGCGACCCGCCGCGCCGGCAGCGGGCCGGCGGCGAGCACCTCGGTCAGCGTCCGGGCGTCCGGTCGCTCGGTGACCAGGTGCTCGCGCAGCGCGCCGTCCGGGGCCCGGTCCGCGATCAGGTCCAGCACCGGCACCACGCCCGGGTGCCGCAGCCGCCCGGCGGCCCGGACCTCGGCGAGCAGCCGCTCGCGCAGGCGCTCCCGCGGACCGGTGCCGTCCCGCAGCCGGATCTCGGTGACGACGACGTTGCGCCCGGTGATCCGGTCCTCGGCCCGGTGCGCGAGGCCGAACCCACGCCGGTCCAGGCCGTCGAGCAGCAGGTAGCGGCCGCCCACGATCCGGCTCTCGATCACGGCGCGGCTCCGGCGAACCGGACGGTGACCGCCGCGTGGTCGGACCAGCGCCGATCGTGCGACGGGGCCCGGTCCACCCCGGCACCGGCCGTCGCGGCGGCCAGCCCGGGGGTGACGAGCAGGTGGTCGATCCGCCAGCCGACGTCGTTGTCGAAGGCCCGGCCGCGGTAGGTCCACCAGGAGTAGGGGCCGTCGGTGTCCGGGTGCACCGCCCGGACGGCGTCGGTCCAGCCGTGCTCGAGCACCGCGGCGAACCACTCCCGCTCGTGCGGCAGGAACCCGGAGCTGCGCTGGTTGTTCCGCCAGTTCCGCAGGTCGAGCTCGGTCGGCGCGAGGTTCCAGTCCCCGCCGACGACCATCTCCCGGCCGGTCGCGGCGCACCGGTCGAACGCGGCCCGCAGGTGGTCGCCGAAGGTCTTGAGGAACCGGTCCTTGGCGTCCTGCTTGTCGGTCCCCGCGACGCCCTTGGGCAGGTAGAGCGAGGCCACCGTGGTCCCGCCGGGCAGGTCCACCTCGAGGTAGCGGCCGTCGAGGTCGGTGGCGGGGTCGCCGAAGCCGATCCGGACCACCTCCGGCTCGGCCCGGCTCAGCACCGCGACGCCGTTGCGGCCCTTCGCGGTCTCCGACGGGGCCAGTCGCAGGTGCCAGCCCTGCGCGGCCACCGCGTCGGTGAACGCCGCCGGCAGCTCCTCCGGGCGGGCCCGGACCTCCTGCAGGCAGACGGCCGTGGCGGGGGTTCCGGCGAGCCAGTCCAGCAGCCCCTTGGTGGCGGCCGCCCGGATGCCGTTGACGTTCGCGGTGGCGACGGCACCCAGGGAGGCTCCGGCGGTTCGGGCGTCGGCAGACACGACGTCACCCTCTCCTACTCGTCGTCCGCGCCGTGCGAGACCCCTCGCGACGAGATCAGCACTGGCTCCCGGCCGTCGCCGCCACGCTGTTCGCCGGCACCCAGCGCTCGCCGTCGACGAGCTTGCGGAACCCGGCGTCGACGACCGCATCGGCGGCGACCTCGTCGCCGCGGGCGAGCGTGTCCAGCGGCTGCGCGGACGGGTTCGGCGCGGCCCGCACGGTCACCTCGGCCGCCTGCACCGACACCGTGCACGCGCTGCCCAGATTGTCGGTCGCGGCGCCGTGCAGCAGCGCGACGGCCGTGAGCCCGACGCCGATGAGGCCGACCAGCGGCCAGCCGCGCAGCCACGACGTGTTCAGTCCCGGGATGGTCGCGCTCGGCACGGGGTCGCTCCTCGCCTCGTCCGTTCCTGGCCTCCACGTACGGTAGCCGGTCGACCACCGTTCCGGGCCGGGTGCGGCGCCGGTGTCACCCCGGTTACTCCTGCGCGCGTGTGCGGGTACCCAGGCGATAGCGTGTGCCGCGGAAGCGGCCCGCCCCCGCCGGGCGGTGCGCCGGGCGTCGCGGGACCGCAGGTACGACAGCACATCCGACGAGCCCGAGGCAGGCCAGACACGCGATGAAGCTCATCTACACGTACACCGACGAGGCGCCGGCCCTGGCGACCCACTCGTTCCTGCCGGTCGTCGAGGCGTTCGCCGGCCAGGCCGGCGTCGACGTGGAGACCCGCGACATCTCGCTCGCGGCACGCATCCTGGCGAAGTTCCCGGACCGCCTCACCGAGGCCCAGCGGGTCCCGGACTCGCTGGCCGAGCTGGGCGAGCTGGCGAGGACGCCGGACGCCAACATCATCAAGCTGCCGAACATCAGCGCGTCGATCCCGCAGCTCAAGGCCGCGATCGCCGAGCTGCAGGGCGCCGGTTACGACGTGCCCGACTACCCGGAGGACCCGCAGACCGACGAGGAGAAGGCGGCCCGTGCCGCCTTCGACGCCGTCAAAGGCTCCGCGGTCAACCCGGTGCTGCGCGAGGGCAACTCCGACCGCCGCGCGCCGGCGTCGGTGAAGAACTTCGCCCGCAAGTACCCGCACTCGATGGGTTCCTGGTCGAGCGACTCCGCCAGCCACGTCGCGACCATGTCGGACGGCGACTTCCGGCACTCCGAGACCTCCTTCACCGCCCCGGCCGACGGCACCCTGCGGATCGAACACGTGGCCGCCGACGGCACCGTCACGGTGCTGAAGGAGTCGGTGAAGGTGCTGGCCGGTGAGGTCGTCGACGGCGCCGTGATGCGCCGCGAGGCGCTGCGGGCATTCCTGGACGAGCAGGTCGCCGACGCCAAGGCGAAGGGCGTGCTCTTCTCGGTGCACCTCAAGGCCACGATGATGAAGGTCTCCGACCCGATCATCTTCGGGCACGCCGTGCGCGCCTTCTTCGACGACGTGTTCCGCAGCTACGCCGACGACCTGGCCGCGGCCGGCGCCGACCCGGACGACGGCCTGGCCGCGGTTCTCTCCGCGCTGGAGAAGCTGCCCGCCGGCAAGCGCGACGCGATCGAGAAGGCGATCACCGCCTGCTACGAGTCCGGCCCGGCGCTGGCCCAGGTCGACTCCGCGCGCGGGATCACCAACCTGCACGTGCCCAGCGACGTCATCATCGACGCCTCGATGCCGGCCGCGATCCGCTCGTCCGGGCAGATGTGGAACGCCGACGACACCACCCAGGACACCAAGTTCGTCATCCCGGACTCGTCCTACGCGGACCTCTACGACGAGACCGTGCGGCACTGCCAGGAGCACGGCGCGTTCGACCCGACGACGATGGGCACCGTCCCGAACGTCGGGCTGATGGCGCAGAAGGCCGAGGAGTACGGCAGCCACGACAAGACCTTCGAGATCGCCGGGCCGGGCACCGTGCGCGTGGTCGACGCCGGTTCCGGCGAGGTCCGGCTGTCGCACGAGGTCGCCGAGGGCGACATCTGGCGTGCCTGCCAGACCAAGGACGCCCCGATCCGCAACTGGGTCGGCCTGGCCGTCGACCGGGCGCGGGCGACCGGCGCCCCGGCCGTCTTCTGGCTGGACGAGACCCGCGCGCACGACGCGCAGCTGATCGCCAAGGTGCGCGAGTACCTGGGTGAGCACGACACCGACGGCCTGACCATCGAGATCAGAGGAGTCGCCGACGCCACCCGCTACACCCTGGAGCGGGCCCGCAAGGGCGAGGACACCATCTCGGTGACCGGCAACGTGCTGCGCGACTACCTGACCGACCTGTTCCCGATCCTCGAGCTGGGCACCAGCGCGAAGATGCTCTCGATCGTCCCGCTGATGAACGGCGGCGGCCTGTTCGAGACCGGGGCCGGCGGGTCCGCACCGAAGCACGTGCAGCAACTGCAGAAGGAGAACCACCTGCGCTGGGACTCCCTCGGCGAGTTCCTGGCGCTGGCGGTGTCGCTGGAGATGCTGGCCGCCAAGGCCGACGAGCCGCTGCGGGCGAAGCTCCTCGGGCAGACACTGGACGACGCCACCGGGCGGCTCCTGGAGAACGGCAAGTCCCCGTCCCGCAAGGTGAACGAGCTGGACAACCGGGGCAGCCACTTCTACATCGCGCTGTACTGGGCGCAGGCCCTCGCGGCGCAGACCGAGGACCCGGGGCTGGCGGCGATCTTCGCCCCGCTGGCCGAGTCGCTGGCCGCCGGCGAGGAGAAGATCGTCGGCGAGCTGAACGCGGTGCAGGGCGAGCCGGTCGACCTGGGTGGCTACTTCTACGTCGACCGCGTCAAGGCCGACGACGTGATGCGCCCGAGCGCCACCTTCAACGGCGCGATCGACGGGTTCGACGGCAAGGCCTGACGCACCGTCGTCGCCGCCGAGGGCCGTCTCCCGACCGGGAGGCGGCCCTCGGCGCGTCCCGGGCGGGTCCGGTCCCGGGACAGCGCACCGCGCCGGTTCACGAGCTGCTGACGCCCGGGATCCGGCCCTCCCGGAACGCGTCCACGAAGAGCGCGTGGTCTGCCCGGACGGTGCGGGCGTACTCGTGCGCGAAATCGACCACCCAGTCGACGAAAGCGTCCTCGCGGCCGGCGAGCCGGTCGGCGATCGCCTCCTCGACGCGGAAGTCGACGAGGTCGTGGTCGGTGTCGGCGTCAGCCACACAGTGGATCTTCGCGGTGGCCCGGCCGAGGTCGACGACCACCGGGCCGATCTCGTCCGGCTCGGTGAGCTCGGACCAGTCCAGGTCCGCCGCGTACGGCGAGACCTCGGCGACGACGAAGCCGACGCCGTCCAGGTCGGTCCAGCCCAGCATCGGGTCCGCGTGCGCCTGCAGGGCGCGCTGGGACACCGCGGTGCGGTGGCCGTGGTGCCGGAAGTGCGCCGTCACCCGCTCGTCGGTGACCACCCGGGACGGCGCGGCCACGTTGCCCTGTTTCATCGACACGACGAGGTCGTTGTCCAGCGCCTGGTTCAGGCCCTCCACCAGCACCGTGTAGGTCGGCAGCCCGGCGCTGCCGATCCCGACGCCGGTGCGGCCGGCGACGTCCTTGACGGTGTAGGCGACGCCGCGGTGCCGCTTGTGCTCCGGGATGGTTCCCACGTAGGCCTCGAACGCGGCGATCACCCGCGCCCTCTCGTCGTCGCCGAGGGCGCGCAGACCGGGCCCTGGTCGCAGGATCCGGTCGAAACCCTCGGTCTCGGTGATCGCGTCGAGCAGCCCGATCCGGGTCCGGGTGCGGGCGGTCTGCAGCACCTGGTGCACCGGGCCGTCGGTGGTGTCCAGGCGCAGCGCGAACCGGTCGTCGTCGGTGGCGGCGAAGTGCCGGACCTGCTCGAGGTAGCTGCGGCAGTAGCGTTCGACCAGCTCGGAGAGCGTGCGGTCGGCGAACGCCTTGCGCCGGCCGAGCAGGCAGAGGCTGGCCGCGAACCGGGTGACGTCCCAGGTGAAGTGGCCGAGGTAGGACTCGTCGAAGTCGTTGACGTCGAACACCAGGACGCCGTCACCGTCCATGTAGGTGCCGAAATTCTCGGCGTGCAGGTCGCCCTGGATCCACACCCGGGACAGCCGGTCGTCCACCCACGGGTCGTCGCGGGCGGCGACGTCGGCGTAGAACAGGCAGGCGCTGCCCCGGTAGAAGGCGAACGGATCGGCCGCCATCTTGCGGAACTTCGTCCGGAACGCCGACGGGTCGGCCGCCATCAGGTCCTCGAACGCGGTCACCAGGATGTCGACGATCCGGCCGCTGCGGTCGTTCATGGGTGCAGTTGATGCCTCTGCCGGGGCCGGGCGCAACCCCGGGAGACGATCTCCGGGTCGATCTCCGGGCCGACCTCCGGATCGACCGGGGGCCGCCGGGCCCCTCCCCGCATCCGGGGCGGTGTATACCCGCCGGTAGAATCTCGTTAGCGATGATCATTATCGAGCCGACCCGCCCGACAGCCGCGCCGCCCGCGCGACGGCCGAGCCGTGACCGCCGCGTCGAGGCCACGAGCACCGGCCCCGGCCGGCCCGGCAGCAAGCGCCCGGCCGGTCCGCGCCGTCCGCCGACCCGCCGTCCGGCCGGCCCGGCCAGCCCCGGCGAAACCCGGAACTGACGCGCCTGGCCGCTGCCCGGCGCACCTGCACCGGGAGGTGCAGCACGGCTTTCGATCTCTCACCGGCGACCATGGTGTACCGCTCGAGGCTCCGAAGCGGTCCCTTCCCCGGGCGGGGTCAGCTGACCGAGAGCGATCCCCGGGTGATCGTGAGGGCGAGCAGCAGCACCGCGACGCCGAACCCGCCGTAGATCAGCGCATCGGCGTAGCGACCGCGGATGGCGAGCAGCCCGACCCGGTCCGGCGGCAGCACGGTCCGCAGCCCGGCCGCCGTCAGCATCGCGACGCCGAACAGCGCCGACCCCTCACGCCAGTGCTCGGTCACCACCCGCTGCAGGCCGATCAGTGAGAGGCCGAGCACGGCGAGCAACGGCCAGTGCGCGCGCAGCCGCGCCCGCAGAGCGTGCCCGCTGCGACTCGTCGCGCCGCTGCTCACCGTCCGCTCACTCCGACAAGCTCCGTTCGGCTGCCTCCACCACGTTCGTCAGCAGCATCCCGCGGGTCATCGGACCGACGCCACCCGGCATCGGGGCGAGCAGCCCCGCCACCTCGGCGACCTCCGGTGCGACGTCCCCGACCAGGCCCAGGTCGGTCCGGGTGACCCCGACGTCCAGCACCGCCGCGCCCGGCTTGATCTGGTCGGCGGTGATCAGCCCGGCCCTGCCCGCCGCCGCGACGACGACGTCCGCCTCCCGCAGGTGTCCGGCCAGGTCCCGGGTCCCGGTGTGGCACAGCGTCACCGTCGCGTTCTCGGCGCGGCGGGTCAGCAGCAGGCCCAGCGGCCGGCCGACGGTCACACCGCGGCCGATCACCACCACCCGCGCCCCGTTCAGCTCGACGCCGAACCGGCGGCACAGCTCGACGATCCCGCGCGGGGTGCACGGCAGCGGTCCCGGCTCGTTCAGCACCAGCCGACCCAGGTTCGTCGGGTGCAGGCCGTCGGCGTCCTTCGACGGGTCGACCCGCTCCAGGGCCGCCCCGGAGTCCAGCCCCGCCGGCAGCGGGAGCTGCACGATGAAACCGGTGCAGGCCGGGTCGGCGTTCAGCTCGTCGATGACCTCGTTCACCTGCGCCTGGCTCGCGTCGGTGGGCAGCTCCCGCTGCAGCGAGGTGACCCCGACCTTGGCGCAGTCGCGGTGCTTGCCGCGGACGTAGGCCTGCGACCCGGGGTCGTCGCCCACGAGCACGGTGCCCAGACCGGGGGTCACCCCGGCCGCGGTCAACTTCTCCACCCGGACCCGCAGATCCTCCAGGAGCTCCGCCAGCGTCGCCTTGCCGTCCATCACCCGTGCACTCACCGGGCCATCCTCCCAGGCGGCCGGAGGGGGTGCCGGACCTGACCTCAGGGCGGGTGGACCCGGCCGGAGGAGGGGGACGTGCACCACGACCTGGGGCGACGCGAGAAGCACGTGACACCGATGGACGGGAGGTGGTCTGGCCGTCCGGAGGGGCCGGGAACGATCTCACTGAGAGCAGAATCACATATCCGGCGCGCAGACCGGCCCGACTCGACGAGGGTGCGCGCACCGCCTGCTCCGGGCGGTCTCAGCAGAAGTCCCGGGACGCCACGGAGACGGCCAGCGGCATCCGCTGCAGCCGGTCCGCGACCAGGTTCAGCACCCCTTCCGGGCTGCGTTCCAGCCGGCCCCGCACGAGCAGCGCCGCGCTGCCCAGCGCAACCGAGCGGTAGCGGGCCCAGAGCCCCTCCGAGCAGGTCACATTGAGCATCCCGGACTCGTCCTCCAGGTTCACGAACGTCACCCCGCCCGCGGTCGCCGGCCGCTGCCGGTGGGTGACCAGACCGCCGACCAGGACGCGGGGTGGGGCATCCGGCCCGGCCCGGCGGCCGACCCCGTCCAGCCGGTCGATCCGGACCGCGCCCAGTCCGTCCAGGCGGTCCCGCAGGTGCAGCACCGGGTGACTCTCGGGCGAGACGCCGGTGGCCCACACGTCGGACACGGTCAGCTCGGCTTCGGTCATCCCCGGCAACGCCGGTGCCGCCAGCCCGACCGCGGTGCCGGGCAGGTGCTCGGGCCGCACCCCCGCCACGACCCCGGCGGCCCACAACGCCTCCCGGCGGTCCACCCCGAAACAGCCGAACGCGCCCGCGGTGGCCAGCGCCTCGGCCTGCGGGCCGGTCAGCCGGACCCGGCGGGCCAGGTCGGCGAGGTCGGCGAACGGCCCCCCGGCCGCTCGCTCGGCATCGATCACCCCGGCCAGATCGGCCCCGATCGCGCGGACGCCGGAGAGCCCGAGCCGGATCGCCCGGCCGCCCGTGCTGGACGGATCGGCCTGCAGGATCGCGTCGGCACGGCCGTCGTTGACGTCCGGCCGCCGGACGAGCACGCCGTGCCGGCGGGCGTCGGCGACCAGGGACTGCGGCGAGTAGAAGCCCATCGGCTGGGCGTTGAGCAGCGCCGCGCAGAACGCCGCCGGGTGGTAGAGCTTGAACCAGGCCGAGTAGTAGACCAGCGCCGCGAAGCTGATCGAGTGGCTCTCCGGGAAGCCGAAGTTCGCGAACGCCAGCATCTTGGTGAAGATCTTCTCGGCCAGCTCGCCGGTGATCCCGTTCGCGGCCATCCCGTCGTAGAACCGGCCGCGCAGCCGCTCCATCTTCGCTTCCGAGCGCTTGGACCCCATCGCTCGGCGCAGCTCGTCGGCCTCGGCCGCGGTGAACCCCGCGACGTCGACGGCGATCTGCATCATCTGCTCCTGGAACAGTGGGATGCCCAGGGTCTTGTCCAGCGCCGGGCGGAGCAGCTCGTGGTCGTGCTCCCACGTCTCGAGCTTGTTGCGGCGCCGGATGTAGGGGTGCACCGAGCCGCCCTGGATGGGACCGGGCCGGATCAGCGCGACCTCGACGACCAGGTCGTAGAACTCCCGGGGTCGCAGCCGGGGCAGGGTGGCCATCTGGGCGCGGGACTCCACCTGGAACACCCCGACCGAGTCGGCCCGGGAGAGCATCGCGTAGACCTCCGGGTCGGACTCGCCGATCTCGTGCAGCTCGATCCGGGTGCCCTCGTGCTCGGCGACCAGGTCCGCCATCAGGTGCAGCGCGGTGAGCATGCCCAGACCGAGCAGGTCGAACTTGACCAGCCCGGCGGCGGCGCAGTCCTCCTTGTCCCACTGGACGACCGTCCGGTCCGCCATCCGCGCCCACTCCACCGGGACGACCTCGGACACCGGTCGGTCGCAGATGACCATCCCGCCGGAGTGGATGCCCAGGTGCCGGGGTGCGCTCATCAGCTGCCCGGCGAGGTCGACCAGTTGCTCGGGCATCGGCAGCTCCTGCTCCCCAGCCGTCCCGAGCGCCGAGGTCTCCAGCGCGTGCCACCGCTCCACCCGCTTGCTCCAGGCGTCCTGCTGGCCCGGTGAGAACCCGAGTGCGCGGGCGGTGTCGCGGACCGCCGACCGCGGCCGGTAGGTGATGACGTTGGCGACCTGGGCGGCGAACAACCTGCCGTAGCGGCGGTAGACGTACTGGATGGCCTCCTCGCGCCGGCCGGACTCGATGTCCAGGTCGATGTCCGGGTAGCCGTCCCGGTCCGGGGACAGGAACCGCTCGAACAGCAGGCCGTGCCGGACGGCGTCGACCGCGGTGATCCCCAGCGCGTAGCAGACCGCGGAGTTCGCCGCGGAGCCCCGGCCCTGGCAGAAGATCCCGGACCTCCGGCAGAAGTCCACGATGTCGTGCACGATCAGGAAGTAGCCGGGGAAGTTCTTGCTCTCGATGATCTCCAGCTCGCGGTCCACGGTGTACGCGGCGAACGGGTTCTCGGCCGCGCTGCCGTACCGCTTCTGGGTGCCGATCCGGGTCAGCCGTCGCAGCCAGCTCGCCTCGGTCTCCCCGGCCGGGACGTCGAACGGCGGCAGGTCCGGCGCCACCAGGTGCAGCTCGAACGCCAGTTCCCGGCCCAGCTCCGCGGCCCGGGACACCGCACCGGGGTACCGGTCCTCGAACCGCAGTGCCATCTCCGTACCCGCACGCAGGTGCGCGGTGCCGGCCGCGGGCAGCCAGGGGTCGATCTCGTCCAGGCCGCGCCGGGCCCGCACCGCGGCGACGGTCGCCGCCAGCGGCGCCCCGTCCGGCGTCGCGTAGTGCGCGGCGGTGGTGGCCACGGTGCCGACCCCGGCCACCGCGGCGAGCGCGGCGAGCGCGTCGTTGCGCTCGGTGTCGGTGGGATCGCCGTGACCGGTCAGCTCGACCCGGACGCCGTCGTGGCCGAACCGGGAGATCAGCTCGTCCAGCGCCACGGCCGCGGCGGCCGGGCCGGCGGTCTCCAGCGCCCGGCGCACCGCGCCCTTGCGGCAACCGGTGAGGGCCACGACCTTCCCGGCGGTGTCCGCGACGACCTCGTCGAGGTCGTAGACCGGCCGGCCCTTCTCCCCGCCGCGCATCTGCGCAGCGGAGATCACCCGGCACAGCGCCCGGTAGCCGTCCGGACCGCGGGCCAGCAGCAGCAGGTGCTCGCCCTCCGGGTCGGCGACGCCGTTCTGCGGAGCGGACAGGCCCAGGCTCAGCTCGGCGCCGAACACCGTCCGTACCCCCAGGGCCCGGGCTGCCTCGGCGAACCGGACGACGCCGTACATGCCGTCGTGGTCGGTGAGCGCGATCGCCTCCAGCCCCAGCTCGGCGGCCCGTTCGACCAGTTCCTCGGGGGCGCTCGCCCCGTCCAGGAAGCTGAAGTGCGAGTGGCAGTGCAGCTCGGCGTACGGCAACTCGGCGTGCGGCACGGTGCCGGATCCGGTGGCGCTGCCGGTGCGCAGGGCCTCCGGCGGCTCGTAGGGCCCGCGGTGCGCCGACCAGGCCGGGGCGTCGCCACCGTCGGCCTCCGGGCCGCCGTGCAGGCTCGACCCCTCCCGCACCGGCCGGCCGGAGAGCGCTTCCTCCAGTTCGGACCACGGGACGTCCGGGTTCTGCCAGCCCACCCGACACACCATAGTAGAACAGACGTTCGAACACCAGGGATGGCGACGACCGCGCGCTGGATGCGAGTTCCGGGGCTCCGTGCGGGGCCCGGCCGGCTGCTCCCCAGCGCCGGCCGGCCCCGCACGGTGGTACCGGGCTCCTCCAGGACACCGGCTGCTCCCCAGCGCCGGCACCCGGGGCCACCCGGACGACCTTCGGGTCCCGGGATCCCGCTTCGCGGGTCTCCCGTCGACGATCCCCACTTCACCAACCGAACCTGTGGAACGGCTGAGACGAGGCCGTGGATCGGCCGTGGATCCGGCGGCAGGGCCCCGCGGTGCCACCCCGGCCCGGTGCCGGTACGGCGACACCCGTCCGGGTGGGATACCGGGAGTTCACGGCACGCGCACACCCCGTGGCCGATGCTGGCTCGGCGTTCCCGGACCGCACCCGGGCGCGCGACGGACCGGCCGACGAGACCGACGACGGGGGTGGGGCGATGCGGTCCCGGGCAACAGGAACACCGGCGACCGGTCGCCGCGGACGGGCCGAGCGCAGGACACGCCGGCCGGGGCACCGGCTGGTGGCGCTGCTCGCCACCGGGGCCGTGGTGGTCGCGCTCGCCGCCTGCGCCGACCGGCCCGCGGAACCGGGAGCCGTCGCGTCGGTCGGCCCCGACGACGGGGCCGGTACCTCCGCAGGCCCGGCTCCCGGTGTGGACCCCGGCCTCCCGCAGCGGCTCGCCGGCGCGGTGTCCGGCGAGTCCGCGCTGGCGCACCTGCAGGAGCTCGAACGGATCGCCGACCGCCACGGCGGCAACCGCGCGGTCGGCACCCCGGGGTACGACGCGAGCGTCGACTACGTGGCGGGCGCGCTGCGCGATGCGGGCTACGACGTGCAGACCCCGACCTTCCAGGTCCGCACGTTCACCCCGGGTGACGCCCGGTTGTCGGTGGGAGGCACGCCGACGCCGACCGAGGTGCTCGGCTTCTCCCCGGCGACCCCGCCGGGTGGTTTGACCGCACCGCTGTCGGTCCGTCCGCGCAGCCCGCAGGACCCGACACCGGGCTGCGAGGCCGGCGACTACGCCGGCATGCCGCGCGGGGCGATCGCCGTCATCGAGCGGGGGTCGTGCGAGTTCGGGCAGAAGGCGCAGCGCGCCGGCGCCGCCGGGGCGGTGGCGATGATCGTGACCAACACCGAGGACGCCGCGCTCCCCGGCACCGTCGGGGAGTGGCCGGACGTGGTGCCCTCCGCCGCGGTGACCCGGACCGTCGGGCAGGGTCTGCAGGACGGCCAGCAGGCCACCCTGCTGCTCGACACCACGCTGAAGCAGCAGGCCTCGCGCAACGTGCTGGCCACGACCACCACCGGCGACCCGAACCGGACCGTGATGGCAGGGGCGCACCTCGACTCGGTGCCCGAGGGTGCCGGGATCAACGACAACGGCAGCGGCAGCGCCGCGCTGCTGGAGACCGCGCTGAAGCTCGGCCCGGCGCCGCCGGCGGGCCAGCAGGTCCGGTTCGCCTGGTGGGGCGCCGAGGAGCTCGGGCTGATCGGCGCGACGAAGTACGTCGAGTCGCTGTCCCCGGAGGACGCGCGGCGGATCGCGCTCTACCTGAACTTCGACATGGTCGGTTCGCCGAACGCGGCCTACCTGGCCCTCGACGGGGACGACTCCGACAACGAGGGCGCCGGACCGGGCCCGGCCGGTTCCGGGGAGATCGAACGGGTGCTGGCGGAGTCGCTGGCCGGGACGGGTGTGCGCGCCGAGGGGACCGACTTCGACGGCCGCTCCGACTACGGGCCGTTCATCGAGGCCGGGATCCCGGCGGGCGGGCTGTTCACCGGCGCCGAGGGCGTCAAGACACCGGAGCAGGCACAGACCTGGGGCGGCACGGCTGGCCAGCCGTACGACCCGTGCTACCACACGGCGTGCGACCGGATGACCAACATCGATCGGACCGCCTTCGACCGGAACACCACGGCGATGGCCTCGGCGATCGGCCGGTTCGCGGTCGACCTGACGGGGGTCCCGACCCGCTGACCCCGCCCACCCGGCGCGAGCGGGGCGGGTGGGCGGGGTGTCAGTCGTAGACACCGGTCACCGTCCAGCGGTCGTCGCAGTGGCTCAGCAGGAGGGCGGCCCCGTCCTCGAGGACGACCTGCAGGCGGGTCGCGGGGCCGGGTCCGTCCGGTGTCCACCAGCGGGCATGCACCGGCCAGGGCCCCGCCCATCCGGTCACCGCGCGGTCCTGCCCCGCACCGCCGGCGATCCGGGCCGGGACGCCGTCGAGCAGGTCCGGGGCCGCGGGGCGGAGCTCGGTGCCGTCCGGGCCGAGCAGCTGCACCGGCACCGGGGCGGGCGGGACGACGGCCGGAGACGGGGCGGGCAACCGTCCGGGCCAGGATGCCGGCGGGTCCTTCGGCACCCGCCGATCCGCGCGAGCCGCTGCGCCGGCTCCGGCCGCCGTGGTCGTCCTCCCGGCGCGGCGGCCCCCCGGTCGCGACGCGGTGGCGGCCCCGGCCGGAGGGCACCCGCCGCCCGGATCCGGGGCCCCCGGGGCCGGGGGACCCACCGCGGCCCCGGGGCCCTCGCCGGCGGAACGTCCCGGCACGCCGGGGGTCGCCCCGAACGCCGGCACGTCGCCGGGTGGGACCGGCGGTGCCGCGGTCGGGTCGAGCTCCCGTTCCTCGCCCCACGGCACCAGCCGCACCCGCTCCGCCGGGTCCCGCCCGCCCGCCGGGACCGGGGTGAACACCGCCTCCGGCCCCAGCAACGCCTGCACCCGGACGAGCGCCCGGCCGGCCCGCTCGTCGGCCTCGCCGACGTCGCCCCACAGGCCCCGCTGCAGCGCGCCCGCCACCACCGTGTCCTCGGGGGTGAGCCGCAGCGCGACCAGCGCACCCGAGCCGCCGCACGCGAGCCAGGAGTCCAGTTGCCAGCGCACCCGGTCGACCGTTCCCGCGGGGCCGAGCGGCTCGGCACACCGCCAGATCCGCATCAGCTCCCGACCGTCCGCGGTGCGTGCGTGCACGCCGATCCGGGTGCAGGCCAGGCCGTGGCCGGCGAGCGCCTCGTGCAGTGTCGCGGCCAGCCCGCGGGCGGCGAACGCGGCCGCATCCACCCGGTCGACCGGAGGGTCCAGCTCGACCGCGGCGGACAGCTCCTCCGGCGGGACCCGTCGCGCCGGAGGGCGCGGGTCCAGGCCGCGGGCCAGCCGGTGCGCGGCGACCGCGTCCGCCCCGAACCGGGAGGCGACGTCGGCCTCGGGCAGGGCCGCGAACGCGCCGAGCGAGCGCAGCCCGAGCCGGCGCAGCAGGTCGACCAGACCGGACCGGTCCACGTCCGGGTCCCGGTCCAGCTCGGACACCTCCATCGGGGCCAGGAACTCCGCCGAACCGCCGGACGGCACCCCGCGGCCGCGGCGGGCGGCGAGCTCGGCGGCGAACATCCCGTCGGCGACGCCGATCTGGCACTCGGTGGCCGCGCGCAGCGCCACCTGGTCGATCAGCCGCTCGACGGCCGCCCGCTCGCCACCGAACCAGCCGACCGGCCCGCGCGCGGACAGCACCAGCAACCCGGGCCGGACCACCTCGACGCCGGGCGCCAGCTCCTCGACCGCGGCCGCCACCGGCTCGAACAGTCGCGCGTCCCGCCCCTGGTCCGGGGCCAGCACGGCCAGCTCCGGGCAGCGGGCCTGCGCCTCCCGGCGGCGCAACCCGCGCCGCACCCCCTGCCGGCGGGCGGTGGCCGAGCAGGCCAGTACCCGGTTCGCGTGGAACACCGCGGCCGGGCGGTGCGCCGGGACGTGCGCGGCCCGGGCCGCCGCAGTGACCGGCCAGTCGGGCGACCACACGGCCAGCACCCGCTGGTCCGTCGCCGACGGCTCGTGCCGGCCGCGACCGGGCCCGGGGTCCCCGCCGGCGGGCTCGGCGGACGCCCGGGACGGGGCACTCACCTCGGGACCGGCGCCCGGGCGGCGCGCGGCACCGGACCCGGGCCAGGACGCCTCCGGACCGGTCACCGAGGCCCGGTGCAGCCCGGCCGCACGGCTCCCCCGGCCGCTCACCCGGCTGCCCGTACGGCCCGCCGGCCCGCCGGGTCGCCCGGAACGGCCGATCCACTCCGGCCCGCACCTGCGGAGGACACCGCACCTCCGGAGAACACCGCGGCCGGGAACCCGGCGTCCGGGAGCCCGGCGTCCGGGAGCCCGGCGTCCGGGAGCCCGGCGTCCGGGAGCCCGGCGTCCGGGAGCGCGGTGGTCGGGAGCGCGCCGACCGCCCCGGCCGGGCCGGGCAGCAACACCTCGACGGCCCGCCCGGCCGGGCCGGTGCCGCGGCCGTGGGCGCGCACCTCGACCCGCCGGGCCCGCAGCCGCCCCGCGCCGGAGGCCGTCCCCTCCCAGTGCGCCCGGACGCACTGCAGGCGCACGTCGGCACCCGGCCAGGACCCCAGCGCCAGCAGCACCGCCCCGCGTTGGCGGGCCCGGGCCGCGAGCCGCTGCCGGTCGGCGGCTCGCAGCCCCGCCCGGTCCGGTCCGGCGACGACGACCAGGTCGAGCCCGTCCAGCAACGCCGCGGTGACCGGGACCAGGTCCGTGCCCGGATCCGGGACCAGCGCCAGCCGATCCAGCCGGACCCCGGCCTCGGCCGCGGCCGTCGTCCCCAGTCCCGGCCGCCCGACGACCCCGGCCCAGGCTCCCTCGGCGGACGCCGCCGCGAGCAGGGCGAACAGCAGCGATCCGGCACCGGCACCGGTCGTCACGGCGACCGTCGATCCACGGCGGAGCCCGCCGCCGGGCAGCAGCTCGGTGAGCGGGCCGGGGACCGGGAGCAGCGCCCCGTCCATCCCCGGCTCCGGCCGGGCCCGCTCGCTGTCCGCCCGGCCCTCCACCCGGTGCAGCACCCGGCGGGCCCGGGCCAGCCGGTCGGCCGCCGTGTCCCCGCCGGCGGCGGTCCCCCCGACCGGGCCCCGGCCCCCGTGCAGCGGCTCCCGCCCGCCCACGGGGGCGCGGGGCCCGGCGAGCCCGGCCCGCGCCCCGGCTCCGGAACCGGCGCGGTGCGCGGGGACGGGCTCCCCGTCCGCCTCCGTGCACCGTGCACCGGCCCCGACCACCGGACCGGCCGGCTCGTCCGGTTCCTCCGGGTCGGCCCCCACCGACCACGGATCCCCGGCTGCCGGATCGCCCCCCACCGGATCCCGCTGCGCCGGATCCCGCTGCGCCCGATCTCTCTGCGCCGGCTCACCGGACACCGGACCACCGACCGTCGACGCGCCGACCGCAGTCCCGACCATCC
Organism: Pseudonocardia nantongensis; assembly: GCF_046546495.1. Classification (NCBI taxonomy): domain Bacteria; kingdom Bacillati; phylum Actinomycetota; class Actinomycetes; order Pseudonocardiales; family Pseudonocardiaceae; genus Pseudonocardia; species Pseudonocardia nantongensis. Next base: position 108,323 of record NZ_JBKGXT010000006.1, read on the forward strand.
GAAACCTCCCCTGCCGCACCGCGACCGATCGGACGACCGGCCGGAACCTGCCCGGCACGCCGCGGGGAAGGCGACGCAACTCGAACTGACGTTCGAATCATAGAGCCGGGATCGCCCCCGCCGCAGCCCCCGATCGGGGGATCCGGTGGAGCGACCGGAACGACCATGGCACGGACCTCCGACAACGAACCCGTGCCGGCCCGTGACCTGCACAAACGGCGGACCGATGGAGGCGCCCGGCTCGACCGGCGCAGGGATGCGGGCCGCCGGAGGGCCCGGTGCGAGAGCGCCGAACACGCCCCGGACACGACACGGCCCGGACCACCTGGTGGCGGCCCGGGCCGGGACGGATCAGCGGGAGAGGTCAGTGCGCGAAGTGCCGGGTCCCGGTCAGGTACATCGGGATGCCGGCCTGGGCGCAGGCGGCGATCACCTGGTCGTCACGAACCGACCCGCCCGGCTGGACGACGGCGGCGACGCCCGCGGCGAGCAGTACCTCCAGGCCGTCCGGGAACGGGAAGAACGCGTCCGAGGCGGCCACCGTGCCGCGCGCCCGGTCACCGGCACGCTCGACGGCCAGCTTCGCCGCGTCCACCCGGTTGACCTGGCCCATCCCGACGCCGACCGCGGCACCGTCGTGCGCGAGCAGGATCGCGTTGGATTTCACCGCACGGCAGGCCCGCCAGGCGAAGGCGAGGTCGGCGAGGGTCTCCGGCGACACCGGGTCACCGGTGACGAGCTTCCAGCCGGCCGGGTCGTCGCCGTCGGCGTCGACCAGGTCGCGCCGCTGGGCGAGCAGGCCGCCGGAGATCGGCCGCAGCTCGGTGCCGCCCCGGGTGACCTCGCCCGGAATGCGCAGAACCCGGACGTTCTTCTTGCGCTGCAGCGCCTCCAGCGCACCGTCGGCGTAGGACGGGGCGACGACGACCTCGGTGAAGATCTCCGCGACCTGCTCTGCCAGCTCGACCGACACCTCGCCGTTGACCGCGATCACGCCGCCGAACGCGGACACCGGGTCGGTGGCGTGCGCCTTGCGGTGTGCCTCGGCGACGTCCGCGCCGACCGCGATCCCGCACGGGTTCGCGTGCTTGATCACCGCGACGGTCGGGGTGTCCCCGTGGTCGTGCGCGGCGCGCCAGGCGGCGTCGGCGTCGACGAAGTTGTTGTAGGACATCTCCTTGCCGTGCAGCTGCTCGGCACCGGCCAGGCCCGCGGCAAGACCGTCGGTGTAGAGCGCGGCGGCCTGGTGCGGGTTCTCTCCGTAGCGCAGCGCGCGCTCGCGGGTCCAGGTGGCGCCGAACCACTCCGGTGTCGCGGTCTCCTCCGCGGCCGGGAACTGCTCGCCCATCCAGGTGGCGACCGAGACGTCGTAGGCGGCGGTGTGCCGGAACGCGTCCGCGGCCAGCCGGCGCCGGTCGTCGACCTCGAACCCGCCCGCGCCGACCTGCTCCAGAACCCACTCGTAGCGGGCCGGCTGCACGACGACCGCCACGCTCTCGTGGTTCTTCGCCGACGCCCGCACCATCGCAGGGCCGCCGATGTCGATCTGCTCGACGGCCTCGTCCCGGCTCGCGCCGGACGCCACGGTCTCGGCGAACGGGTACAGGTTGGACACCAGCAGGTCGAACGGCGCGATGTTCAGCTGCTCCAGCTGCACGACGTGCTCCGGCTTGCGGGTGTCGGCGAGCAACCCGGCGTGCACCCGCGGGTGCAGGGTCTTGACCCGGCCGTCGAAGCACTCCGGGAATCCGGTGACCTCCTCGACCGGGGTCACCGGGACACCGGCGTCGGCGATCCGCTGCGCGGTCGATCCGGTCGAGACGATCTCCACTCCGGCCGCGTGCAGACCGGTGGCCAGGTCGAGCAGACCGGACTTGTCGTACACGCTGATCAGGGCCCGGCGGACCGGCCTGCGCTCACTCATGACTCACCTCGTCGGTTCCCGGCCGCTCCCGGCGGTGGCGGCCAGATCCCGTACCACCCCGACCAGCAGCCGTCGTTCCTCGGTCTTGATCCGCTCGTGCAGGCCGGCCTCGGTGTCCCCGCTCCGGACCGGGACCTCCGCCTGTGCGAGCACCGGGCCGGTGTCCAGACCCGCGTCCACCTCGTGCACGGTCACCCCGGTGACGTCCACCCCGACCTCGAGCGCGTCCCGCACCGCGTGCGCACCGGGGAACGCCGGCAGCAGAGCCGGGTGCGTGTTCAGCATCCGGCATCCGATCGCGTCCAGGAAGGCCGGTGCGACGAGCTTCATGAAGCCCGCCCCGACCACCAGGTGCGGCCGGTGCGCGACGACGGAGCGGGCCAGCGCCGCGTTCCAGGTGTCCCGGTCGGGGTGGTCGGCCAGCCGTTCGACGAACGTCGGGAGCCCGGCTGCGCGGGCCCGGTCCAGCCCGGCCGCGCCGGGCCGGTCGGCCCCCACGGCGACGAGCCGGAACCCGGACCACGCAGAGTCCGCCGAGCCGTCGATCAGGGCCTGCAGCAGGGTGCCGCCCCCGGAGAGGAGGACGAGAACCCGGTAGTCGGCACGGTCGCCGGCTCCCGCCTGCTCGTCGGCCACCGCATCCCCTCGACACCGCGTCGTTCGGCCGCCGGACGGCCGCTCCTACCGGTGACCAGCGTAGACGCGGTGGCTGCCGGTCGTTCGGCCGGTCCGGTCGCCGAGGTCACGTGATCACCGGCTGTGGAGCGCGACGTTCGCGTGGCGGATGCCGCGCTCCACAGCCGGTGATCACTCGTGGGGGTCGGGCTCGGCGGAGTCGTCGCGTTCGCGGTCGGGGTCGGGGTCGGGGTCGGACGACTCCTGGCGGCTGCTCGCGCCGCCCGAGGTGCGGCGCCGCTCGACCAGGTCCCCGACGGTCGGCGGCGCAGGCCGGGCCGCCCGGTCGGCGCGGGCGGCCCGCGCCCGGTCCGCGGCGGACGGCCGACGGCCGGCGTCGGCGTCCCGGCCGGGCCGGAGTCCCGCCGGGCCTCCGCCGACCGGCAGGTACCGGGCCGCCTCCGGACCGGCACAGACGCCGAGCAGGGGCAGCCCGACCAGCAGCAGGGCTGCGCCGAACACCGCACCGCCGTGCAGCGAGACCGGGTCGTAGGGGCCCCCGGCGAGCGGGCCGCCGGTCACGGTCGCGAGCAGCGCCGCCCCGGTGGCGACGACGATCGCGGCCGTCACCGGTGCGGCGAGCCGGCCGGGCAGCGGGGTGCCGGCCGGCAACGCTCGCCGGCAGGCGATCCCGGCCAGCACACCGACCGCGAGCGGGAGCAGCAGGACCAGCGGCGCCCCCGGTGGGACCGCCGTCACCGGCAGCGTCGCCACCAGCGGGAACGACGGGAGCGGTCCCGGCTCGGCGAGCAACGGCCCGGACGTCGCCGCCCCCAGCGACACGCCCGCGCCGAGCGCCCAGGACAGCGCCCCGACGAGGGCGTTCGGCAGGTACCCGAGGGTGAGCAGCAACACCCCGAAACCGGCGCCGGGCCCCGGGCCGAGGTGTCCGGCGGCGGCGGCCACCGAGGTGACGTTCAGCACCAGCCCGCCCAGCAGCACCAGGGCCGCGACGAGCACGAGCCCGGTCACGGCCACCCGGACCGCGGCGAGCGCCGCGCCGGGCCAGCCGGCCAGCACCCGTCGCCACGCGGCGGGGAGGCCGCAGGCCCGCAGCACGCCGATCCCCGCGGCGCCGCCGCCGATCACTCCGGCCCCGAGCAGGGACGCCCACGGCGCGGTCACCGCCATCTCCTTCGGCAGCAGCGCACCGGCCAGCACCGCGACGGCCGCCGCGGCCCCGGCCTGGGTGGCGACGACGGCGCCGGCGTCGTGCCGGACCCGCCCGCCGAGCCGGCGCACGGCCCAGCTCGACGCCGTCGCCACCAGGGCGACCACGATCAGGGTCGGCAGCAGCGGCAGCACGCCGAGGGGACGGCCGTCGAGGGCGATCGGGATCTGGTGCGCGGCCAGCCACATCGGGACCGCCGTGGCCAGCGCGCCGTCCGCCGTGACCGGCGCGGCACCGCTCAGCGCCACGAGCGCGGCCACCGGGACGAGCATGGTGTAGCCGAGCAGCACTGCGCCCATCGTCGCGGCGAGCAGGATGCGCAGGCGGTCGAGGCCGTCGCCGTCCCGGCGCCGCTCCCCGGGCGCCGACCGTTCCCGGACGGCGGTGGCGGCACCCGGACGGCCCGGCGACGCCGTCCCGTCCGGCCCGCTCCGGCGGGGACGCTCCGGCCGGCCGGACGCGGACCGCCGGGACCGGGTCGCGTTCCGGCCGCGTTCGGGTCGGGAAGGGCTACTGCTCACTCGATCAGGGTCGCAGCGCGGGAGGGCGGCGGGTCGCAGGCACGCCGGGGCCACACCTCACACCGGCACGGACACGCAGCCTCCGAGCACCCGGCCGGGTCCCGAGCAGCACTCGGGACAGCGGCCCGGCTCCGGACAGTCGGCGGTACGCCCGGCCGATCGGTCAGGAACGGGACGCGTCGCCGTCGGTCCGGATCGCCCGAGTCGTCTCTTCGGTGCTCGCTCCGGACTGCCGGTCCGCGCCGCCGTTGCCCGTGGAGGGCCGGGTCGGCGGGGGCGTGACGGGCTGCTCGCCGGTGGACGCCTCGGTGTCGGGAGCCGCCGCCGGGTCACCGCCCGGCGAGGGCGTACCGGCCACAGGCTGCGGCGCCCACGACGCCGCGGACCGGGACGCCGTCCCCTGTGCCTCGTTCCCCGCGCCCGGCTGCCCGCTGCCGGGCTGCGCGCCGTACGCCGACGAACCGGCCGCGGGCGGCGCGGACGCCGACGGAGCACCCCAGCCCGACGCCGACGGCCCGGCCTGGGCGGGCTGCCCCGGCCGGCTTGCCTGATCGGACTGACCGGCCGGGGCGGACTGGCCCGGCTGACCTGGCTGGGCCGACTGGCTCGGCTGGGCGTGCTGGTCCGGCTGAGCAGCCTGGCCCGCCTGCTCGGGCTGCCCCGCCTGGCCGAACTGCCCCGGCTGAGCGGCCTGACCCGCCTGGCCGTACTGGCCCGGCTGGGCGAACTGTGCCTGCTGGCCGAACTGTGCCTGCTGAGCGGACTGCCCTGCCGGATCGTGCTGACCCGGCTGCGCGGACTGGCCCGGCTGAGCGGGCTGCCCCGGCTGGCCCGACCAGCCGCCGTGCACGACGCCGGAGAGCGCACCGCCGCCCTGCGCGGCCGGCGCGCCGGGGTAACCGCCGTGCCCCCCGTAGGCCGGATCGCCGGCCTGGGGTTGACCGGACTGGGCCGGGATGGACTGAGCTGGACCGGGCTGGGCGGCAGCCGCCTCGGCGGGCTGCCCCGCGGCCGGATAGCCGCCGTGGCCGTAGGGGGCGCCGTACCCGGGCGGACCGTAGGGGGCCTGCCCGTAGGGCGGGTACCCCTGCTGTCCGGCAGCCTGACCGGGGGCGCCGTAGCCAGGCCGACCGCCGTACCCGCCGGGGTGGCCGGGCAGGCCCGGCGTCCCCCACTGCTGCTCGGGAGCGGCGGGCTGAGCCCGCTTCGGCCGCGGCGCGGGCGCCGTGACGACGCCGCTGACCAGCGCCTGGGCGTAGCCGAGCCCGCACGCGGCGAGCAGTCCGAGTGCCACGGCGACCCAGCCGACCGCACCCGGCGACGCGCCCGTCACGGTCAGGATCGAGACCAGGAAGCCGGTCCCGGCCAGCGCGGTGCCGGCCACGAGGATCCGACCGGTACCGGGCAGCAACGACAGCAGGCCGCACACCCCGCCGCCGACGAGCAGGGTCAGCGGGATCCACAGGGACGCGACGCCACCGGCGCCGACGAAGAACCCGCAGAGGTAGGCCAGCAGCGCCGCCACCGCACCGGCGAGGATCGCGGTCCGGGCCGGTCCGGCCGGGGCCGCGACCGCCCGGTCGGCCCCACCGGATTCCGGCTGGTTGCTCGTCATGTCGGACACATCTCCCGCGGGGCCGCGACCGGTCGCGGCGGTCGGCAACAGGACCTCGGTGTCGCACGCTAGCCCATGGGACGGACGCTGACCGGCACCGGCGGGTGACACCCGTCCGTGTCGCACGAGCGCCTCCCCCCAGCAGAACGCGCGGGCCCCGGGAGAGTTCCCGGGGCCCGCGCGTGTCCGTGCTCGGAGGATCGTCCGCGACTACTTCGCGGAGAGGATCTCCTTCACCAGCGTTGCGGTCTCGGACGGCGTCTTGCCGACCTTGACCCCGGCGGCCTCGAGGGCCTCCTTCTTCGCCTGCGCGGTACCGGCGGAACCGGACACGATGGCGCCGGCGTGGCCCATCGTCTTGCCCTCCGGCGCGGTGAAACCGGCGACGTAGCCGCAGACCGGCTTCGTCATGTTGGCCTTGATGAAGTCCGCGGCGCGCTCCTCGGCGTCGCCACCGATCTCACCGATCATCACGATGGCCTCGGTCTCCGGGTCCGCCTCGAACGCGGCCAGCGCGTCGATGTGGGTGGTGCCGATGACCGGGTCGCCGCCGATGCCGATGGCGGTGGAGAAGCCGAACTCGCGCAGCTCGAACATCATCTGGTAGGTCAGCGTGCCGGACTTCGACACCAGGCCGACCTTGCCCGGGCCGGCGATGTTCGCCGGGATGATGCCCGCGTTCGACTTGCCGGGCGAGATGATGCCGGGGCAGTTCGGCCCGATGATCCGGGTCCTGTTGCCCTTCGCCGAGGCGTGCGCCCAGAAGTACGCCGCGTCGTGCACCGGGATGCCCTCGGTGATGACGACGGCGAGGCCGATCTCGGCGTCCACCGCCTCGATCACGGCGTCCTTGGCGAACTTCGGCGGGACGAAGATCACCGAGACGTCCGCCCCGGTCTCCTTCATCGCCTCCTCGACCGTGCCGAACACGGTGATGTCCTGATCGGCGATGTTCACCGTCGTGCCGGCCTTACGGGCGTTCACACCGCCCACGATGTTCGTCCCGGAGGCGATCATCTTGGTGGCGTGCTTGGTGCCCTCGCCGCCGGTGATGCCCTGGACGATGACCTTGCTGTTCTCGGTGAGGAAGATAGACATTCTGTTCAGGCCCCCGCGGCGAGCTCGGCGGCCTTGGCGGCCGCGTCGTCCATGGTGCCCACCTGCGTGACCAGCGGGTGGTTCGCGTCGTCGAGGATCTTGCGCCCCTCCTCGACGTTGTTGCCGTCCAGCCGGACGACCAGCGGCTTGGTGGCGTCGCCGCCGAGGATCTTCAGCGCCTCGACGATGCCGGTGGCCACCGCGTCGCAGGCGGTGATGCCGCCGAAGACGTTGACGAAGACGCTCTTCACCTCGTCGTCGCCGAGGATGACGTCCAGCCCGTCGGCCATGACCTGAGCCGACGCGCCGCCGCCGATGTCGAGGAAGTTCGCCGGCTTCACACCGCCCTGGGCCTCACCGGCGTAGGCGACGACGTCCAGGGTCGACATGACCAGGCCGGCGCCGTTGCCGATGATGCCGACCTGACCGCCGTCGAGCTTGACGTAGTTCAGGCCCTTGGACTTGGCCTTCGCCTCGAGCGGGTTCTCGGTGCGCTCGTCGACCAGCTCGGCGTGTGCCGGGTGCCGGAAGTCGGCGTTCTCGTCCAGGGTGACCTTGCCGTCGAGGGCGATCACCTTGTCCTGCGGGTCCCGGACCAGCGGGTTGATCTCGACCAGGGTCGCGTCCTCGGCGACGAAGGTCTCCCACAGCTTCACGATGACGTTCGCGGCCTCGTCGGCGACCGCGGCCGGGAGCTTGCCCGCGGCGACGATCTCGTCGGCCTTCGCCTTGTCGACGCCGGCGATCGGGTCGATCGCGATCCGCGCCAGCGCCTCCGGGCGCTCCACGGCCAGCTCCTCGATCTCCATGCCGCCCTCGGCCGAGCACATGGCCAGGAAGGTGCGGTTCGACCGGTCCAGCAGGAACGAGAAGTAGTACTCCTCGGAGATGTCGCTGGCCTCGGTCACCAGCACCTGGTGGACGGTGTGGCCCTTGATGTCCAGCCCGAGGATCGCCTCGGCCTTCTCCTTGGCCTCGTCGGCACCCTGGGCCAGCTTCACGCCGCCGGCCTTGCCGCGCCCACCGGTCTTGACCTGGGCCTTGACCACGACCGCGGTGCCCAGCTCGGCGGCAGCCGCCTTCGCGCCGTCCGCGCTGTCCACGGTCCTGCCCGGCAGCACCGGGACTCCGTGCGCGGCGAAGAGGTCCTTCGCCTGGTACTCGTACAGGTCCACTCGGCTCTCCCGCTCCACTTCGCTCTCGCCGCGACCGGCGCGGCCACCCGGCTTGCGGGGGCGCGCCCCGCACCAGCGGGCGGCAGCCGTCGCGGGCGTCGGTCGTGCTGCGTCGGGGAGCCTAGCCACGCCCGTCGCACCGGTCCTGACCTGGGCTGGTGACTGCTGTCACCCCTCCGGTCGGCGCCCGGCCCGGATTCGGGCCGGATGCCCCGTACGAACGGGACCCGGCTCCGGTCGGTACGCACCCCGGGCAGCGACCCTGTGACGTAGCTTACCGCCCGGTCCTGACGACGTCGCCACCCGACCGGACCGCCCGCGAGTGCCACCGGGACGACCTCCCGCGCAGTGGGGACGGCCACGAACGCGCGCCGTTCCGCCGAGCGCGGCACCCCGACCTCCTGACGACGGTCGACCGGCCGCGAGCAACCGGGCGACCCCACCGGTCACCCTCGAGCGTGTCCACTCGACCGGCCGCCGACGATCGGGGACCGCCTGCACCCGACCGGCGGCCCACCGTTGCCCGGTTGCTACTCCCGGGTTAACGTCGCCGGGTCCACGTCACGGACCGATCACGGTGATCGGCGCCAGCCCCGAACGGCGCCCTCCCCCGGCGGAGCCCCCACTCCGACGATCACCGCCGAACGGCTCGCGGCGACCAGAAGACCAGAAGGGCAGGTCTTGGCGCGCCACCGCTCCCCCAGCGGCGCCATAGGACCGGAGCTCCGGCCCGCACCGACCCCCGGCGGTGCGGCCCCCGCGAGCGGCCACCGGCTCCCGGCGCTCCCGCCGATGGTTTCGCGCACCCGCGTGACCGTCGCGGCCGCCGCCGGCGGCGCCCTCGTCGCGGCCGGCCAGACGGTCGCCGGCGCCCTCGGTGTCCCCGGCCTGTCCGGCGCCGCGACCGTCGAGGACTCCTACACCCGTCTCGCCGCCTCGGCGATGCTGCCGGTGACCGACGTCCGGGCCGACACGACCGCCCCCGCGAGCACGTCCGCGATCGGCGGCGAGCAGCTCGCGTCGGCCGGTTCGTCCGGGACGTCGGAGGTGTCCGGGGCGACGGGCTCGGTGCCCGACCTCGCCGACACCGCGAAGGTCGACGTCGCCAGCCTCACCAAGGCCGCCCGGCTCGGCGAGCAGGCCGCGGAGGCGAAGTCGGCGCTCTCGACCGCGATGTCGCACGGCGCCCCGAAGGCGGTCATGTACGAGGGCGAGCCGCTCGTGATGCCCGCCAAGGGCCGGTTCACCTCCGGCTTCGGGGCCCGCTGGGGCGTGCAGCACAAGGGCATCGACCTGGCCGCCCCGATCGGCACCCCGATCTACGCCCTCACCGACGGCGTGGTCGAGAAGGCCGGACCGGCCAGCGGGTTCGGCATGTGGGTGGTGCTCAAGCACACCGACGGCACCAGCTCGGTGTACGGCCACATCAACCGTGCGCTCGTCGAGGCAGGCCAGGAGGTCAAGGCCGGCGACGAGATCGCCGAGGTCGGCAACCGCGGCCAGTCCACCGGGCCGCACCTGCACCTGGAGATCTGGGAGCAGGACGGCACGAAGACCAACCCGCTGCCGTGGCTGATCGAACGCGGGCTCGACGTCACCCACCTCACCGACGGCCAGGACGCCTGAGCCCGGGCCGGGTTCAGGCCGAGACCGGAGGCCGGGAGCCCGACGCGGGAGCGCCGAGGGTCCTGCCGCGCCGCCACACGATCTCCGCCTGGAACGCCACCATCACCGCGATCATCAACAGCACCTCGCCGAAGCCGCCGTCGTCGCTGATCCCGGCGAAGTAGGCGGCCGTGCCCATCCCGAACTTGACCGCGACCAGGCCCAGGAACAGGCCGATCGTCAGCGGGGTCCCGCGTGAGTACACCCGGCCGTCGTCGGCGCGCCAGATCCGGGTCAGCCGGCCCCGGGCGAGGCCCACGACGACGCTCAGCAGGATGCCGGTGAGCAGCAGGACCCACTCCGCGACGCCGTCGGGCCGGGAGAACCCGCCCACCGCCAGGCCGACGATCCCGTAGATGATCGCCAGCTTGTAGCGGCTGAAACCGACGATCTCGTGTTGCCGGGTCTGCCGGTAGATCGCGTACCCGCACATCGTCAGCAGCAGGATGATCTCTATCGGTGTCACGGGGCCCTCGTCTCGGTCGGCACGGCGCACGGCCGGCGGGCCACGCCGGGCAAGCGTGCCCACGGCCGGGCCGCGAGCACAGGACCCGTGGGCCGCGACGGCAACGGAATACCCAGAACTGACGAGCGCCGACGGCGACCGGGACCGGGTTCCGCCGCCGGGGTCGACCCGGCCAGACTGACCCGGTGGCGGACGACGGGGGCATCCGAGCCGGTGACGAGGAGCGTCGGGTGGTCGACGCCCGGTTGCAACGCGCGCACGGCGAGGGTCGGCTCAGCCTCGAGGAGTACGAGGAACGGTCCGCCCGCGCGTGGGCCGCGCGCACCCGCGACGATCTCGTCCCGCTCACCGCCGACCTGCCACCGGACGGTACGACGACCGCGGTCGCCGGGACCGGCGAGGTCACCGCACGGTCCCGCGCGGGCGAGGTCGCGGCCGACTGGGCCCGCACCGCCGGCTCGGCGATCGGCACCGTCCTGCTGGCAGGCGCCGCGCTCTGGGGCGGGTCGCACCTGCTCGCCGGCGACGACGGGACCGTGATCTTCGGCAGCCGCACGATCGGCGTCGCCGAGGACACCGACCGGGTGGACGTCGGGGTGCTCTTCGGCAGCGTCACGGTCGTCGTGCCCGATGACGCCCGGGTCGGCGCGACCGGATGGAAGATCTTCGGTTCCACCGAGTGCGCGTCCGCCTGCAGCGGTACGGGCGCCCGGGAGGTGACCGTCGACGTCGACGGTGCCTTCGGCAGCACCGACATCGTCACCCGTGCCGAGGCGGCGGCCGACCCACCGGACGACAGCGACGACGACGACTGATCCGGCCGGCCGCGCCGCTCGACCGGACCGCTCGCTACAGCTTCTGCATCGGCACGCCGCCGATCAGCATCAGCCGGACCGTCCCCCCGCTGCCGAAGTCGATCGTCACCGTGGCCCGCGGCCCGGTTCCGTCCGCGGCGACCACCGTGCCCAGGCCGTACTTGTCGTGGTTGACCTTGTCGCCGACGTCGAGCTGCAGCGACTGGTTGTTCAGCGACCGCTCGGGCACCTTCCAGTCCCCGCGGTCGGTGAGGCGGCCCGCGTCCCGCCCGCCCGAGCGGCCGAACCCGAACCGTCCGACCGGTGCCGACGGTCGTTCGGCGACCAGCTGCTCCTCGGTGCGCCGCCACTCGACGAGGTCCGTCGGCACCTCGTCCAGGAACCGCGACGCCGGGTTGGTGCTCGGCTGCCCGAACGCCGAGCGCACGACCGCCCGGGACAGGTAGAGCCGCTGCCGGGCCCGGGTGATGCCCACGTAGGCCAGCCGGCGCTCCTCGGCGAGCTCCTTCGGGTCCCCGAGGGCGCGCAGGTGCGGGAAGATCCCGTCCTCCCAGCCGGTCAGGAACACCACCGGGAACTCCAGGCCCTTGGCGGTGTGCAGGGTCATCATGGTGACCAGGCCGGAGTCGTCGTCCGGGATCGAGTCGGCGTCCGCGACCAGCGCGACCCGCTCCAGGAAGGCGGCCAGCGACCCGGGCTCGGGGACACCCGCCTCGAGGTCGTCGTCGCCGACGGGAGCCCCATCCGGCTCGGGCTCCTCGGCCGGTGCCGGGCCGCCGCCGATCGCGGGCCCCCCGGCATCGGGGTCGGTGCTGAGCGCGGACAGGTCGGCCACCGCGGCGTCGCCGGCGAACTCGCGGGCCACCGTGACCAGCTCGGCCAGGTTGTCCATCCGGGTCCCGTCCTGCGGGTCCTCGGAGGCCTGCAGCTCCTCCAGGTAGCCGGTGCGGGCGTAGACAGCCTCCAGGATCTCGGCGGTGTCGTCCCCGCGCTCGACCAGTTCGCCCAGCTCGTCGAGCATCCGGACGAATCCGGCGATGTTGCGCTGCGAGCGGGTGGCCAGCGCGGGCAGCCGTCCCGGATCCTCGGCGGCGGTCCGCAGCGCCTGGGAGAACGACGTCCGCTCCCGCTCGGCGTGCTCGGCGACGACCGCCTCCGCCCGGTCCCCGATGCCGCGCTTGGGCACGTTGAGGATCCGGCGCAGGCTGACCGTGTCCTCCGGGTTGGACAGCACCCGCAGGTACGCCAGTGCGTCCCGGATCTCCCGGCGCTCGTAGAACCGGACCCCGCCGACCACCCGGTAGGGCATGCCGACGCGCAGGAACACGTCCTCGAACACCCGGGACTGGTTGTTTGTCCGGTAGAACACCGCGATGTCGGAGTTGCGGTACTCGCCGGAGTCCACCAGCCGGTCGATCTCGCGGGCGACGAACGACGCCTCGTCGTGCTCGTTGTCGGCGACGTAGCCGACGAGCTGCTCGCCGTCCCCCGCGTCGGACCACAGTCGCTTGTCCCGGCGCTCCGGGTTCCGGGCGATCACCCGGTTCGCGGCGGACAGGATCGTCTGGCTGGAGCGGTAGTTCTGCTCGAGCAGGATGGTGCGCGCGTCCGGGAAGTCCTGCTCGAACTCCACGATGTTGCGGATGCTCGCGCCGCGGAACGCGTAGATCGACTGGTCGGAGTCGCCGACCACGCACAGCTCGGCCGGAGCGGCCTTCGCCGTCGCCGGCAGCACCAGCTGGCGGACCAGCTCGTACTGGGCGTGGTTGGTGTCCTGGTACTCGTCGACCAGCACGTGCCGGAACCGCCGCCGGTAGTACTCCGCGACGGCCGGCATCCGGTCCAGCAGCGAGACCGTCTCCATGATCAGGTCGTCGAAGTCGAACGCGTTCGCCTGACGCAGCCGCTCCTGGTAGACGCGGTAGACCTCGGCCACCCGGCGCTCGTGCTCGGTCGCGGCGCGGTCGGACGCGTCCTCCGGCGAGTGCAGCTCGTTCTTCAGGTTCGAGATCTGCGCGGCCAGCGCCCGCGGGGCGAACTTCTTCGGGTCCAGCTCCAGGTCCCGCCCGACGATCGCGACCAGCCGGCGGGTGTCGTCGGCGTCGTACACCGAGAACGCGCTGCGGACGCCCAGGTGCTTGGCCTCCCGGCGCAGGATCCGCACGCACATGGAGTGAAACGTGGACACCCACATCGGGCCGGACCGCCGGCCGACCAGCCCGTCCACCCGCTCCTTCATCTCGGCCGCGGCCTTGTTCGTGAAGGTGATCGACATGATCTCGCCGGGATGCGCCCCGCGCTCGGCCAGCAGCCAGCCGATCCGGTGGGTCAGCACGCGCGTCTTGCCCGACCCGGCGCCGGCGACGATGAGCAGCGGGGAACCCGCATGGGTGACGGCCTCCCGCTGACGGTCGTTGAGGCCCTCCAGCAGCTCGCGGCCGCGGGAGGTCCGGGGCTCGGGCACAGTGCCCACTCCTGGCCCGGCGTCGGGGAGTTCGAACAGCGCACTCATCGTGTCGAACACGGTACCGCCGGGCACCGACGGTCCCGTCCGGGCGGGGGAAGTGCCCGACGCGGTGGCCCGGTCTGTGCCAGACTGGCCGGGTGCACCACGCCAGGCGATTTCGTAACGGGTCCCGGATTCCGGCACCCGCTGCGAACGCCGCGCCCACCCGCTGAGCGCAGCCCCGACCAGCACGCCCCGGAGTCCGCGGACCCGGGGCGTTTCGCATGTCCTCGGTCCACGGGCCCGGCCCTGCCGGCTCCACCGCATCACCACACGACCGAGATGAGGAGACCGTGACCGTGACCGAACCGAGCGTGACCGGACCGACCAGCACCCCCGCGGGCAGCGTCCCGACCGGCGCCGACGCCGGCATCGAGGCCGCGAGCGCAGGCGGAACGAGCACCGGTAACGAGATCGACCGGCTCCGCACCGAGATCGACCGGCTGGACCACGAGATCCTGGACGCGATCCTGCGGCGCACCGAGGTGTCCCGGCAGATCGGCGCCGCGCGGATGGCCGCCGGCGGACCGCGGATCGTGTACAGCCGGGAGATGGCGGTGCTGGACCGGTTCGCCGAGCTCGGCCCGGAGGGCCGGGAGCTCGCGATGATGCTGTTGCGACTGGGCCGCGGCCGACTCGGCAGCAGCTGACCGGAGCCCCGGGGCACGCCCCGGTGTCGCACAGGTCACCCCGGGTGACGACCGCTCGGCGATTCACACACCGTTCCCGGCTGTGACCGGACACCGGCGAACCACCTGCGGAAACGGCGTCGACCCGGTGACGGAGCGGTTGCCTGCCGTATCAACGAGGCAGCCGAGCGGTCGGGTACGCCCGTCGAACGGAAAACACCCGTTCGAGTGACCTGCGACGAGCGGAGGGTGACCCCTTGGGGATCTGCGCGAGTTCCGGTACATCTTCCCGGGTCGAAACGACCAGAAGGAGGACGTGCGGCCGTGACCGAACCACCCGCCGGTTCCCCGCTCCCCGGCACCACGGGAACCGGACGTCCTGACGCCGTGAGCGTCGCCGAGCTGCTCGCCCGGAACACCGCCGCCGCGGAGGACCGCGGCGCGGCCCGGCACGGGAGCGCCGGGCCGATCACCGGGCCGGTCCTGTCCGTCGGTGACCTGATGCGCCGCGAGGGCCGCGCGGACGCCGAGCTCCCGCCCACTGACGTCGCTGCCGCAGGCGCGGCCGGGGGCTGGCCGGACATCGAGCTCCCGCAGCCGCGCACCGGGGCCGGTGCCGCCGACGCCCAGCAGTGGCCGGTACGGCCGGCGACCGGCCGCCGCCGGGCCGGCGCCGTCGCCGGTGTCCTGGTCGCGGCCGGTTCGGTGTTCGGTGCCGCCATCTACAACGGGGCGTCCTCCCAGGACTCCGACGCCCAGGCCGCCGCCGACGGGCTGTTCCCGGGGGTCGGGCTGCCCGCGGCCGGTGCTCCGGAGCCGCTGCCCGACCAGTACCTGCCGACCAACGTCGCCCTCAGCTCGCAGCTCGGCGAGCTGCCGCCGACGGCGCCCGGCGCGAGCAACTGGATGAGCGTCGCGTTCCCGCAGCAGCAGTCCGCCGAGGCGCCGAGCTCGGCGGCCGGCACCCTGCGCGCCGTGTCCGGCGGCACCGCCTCCGGTGCCGCGGCGGCCGTCCCCGCCCAGCGGGTCACGTCGCCCTCCGCCGGGGACGACGCGGCCTCCCCGGCGGCCTCCGGGCCGACCGGCACCGGATCGGCGGTCGGTGGGCTGGCCCCGGTGCAGGCCCTGAACAACCCGGAGCGCTCTCCCGCGGGCAACATCCTGGACCCGGTCACCGCGGCCGGCCCGTCGTCCGGCGGGACCAGCACCGGGCCGGTGCAGGACGTCACCGAGACCGCGCGTCCGGTCGGTGGTGTCGTGGGCGGCGCCGTCAGCCCGGTCGCCCGGGCGACCGCCCCCGTCGGCGACACCGTCGGTGGCGCGGTGACCCCCGTCACCGACGGTGTCCGTCCGCTCACCAGTGCGCTGCAGCCGGTCACCGAGCCGGTCACGGACACCCTGGAACCGGTGACGACACCGGCGCTCGGCGCCCTGTCGCCGGTCACCGAGCCGGTGCTGAAGGGCACCGAACCGCTGACCGGCCCGGTGCTGAAGGCCGCCGAGCCGGTGACCTCGCTGCTGGACACCTCTGCGAAGCGCTCGGGCTCCTCGAACGACTCGGGCTCCTCGGACGGGTCGGACTCGTCGGACGGCTCCGGCTCGTCGAGTTCCTCGGACCGGTCGGACCGGTCCGGTTCGTCGGACTCGTCGGGTTCCTCGGGCTCCTCGTCCGACGAGACGCAGCCGCTGCAGGCCGTCACGAAGCCGGTCGGCAAGACGCTGAACTCGGTCACCGAGCCGGTCGGCGGTGCCCTGGGTGGCGTCACGGATGCCACCGGTTCCCTGCTCGGCGGCAACTGACCCGGCGACGACGACGGCCCCGCACCCGATCCCGGGTACGGGGGCGGCGCTCGCTCCGGTCGCTGCGCGACCTTCAGAGCGACCGGCAAGTGGACGGGCCGACGAGGTCGATGACCGGTCTGCACACCGCATACGACCCCCGTCGTCGACGCTTTCCATGGTCAACGGGACAACACGACCCCCTGAGCCCAGGCTCCCTTCGACAGCACCGGTGCTCCGTTGACCATGATGCGGGGAACCCGATGTCCCCGGATTGATCCACGCCTGTGGAGTGCGGGCGACCTGTGAGGTCGCATTCGCTCCCCATGTGGCGATCACCGGCACCGCGCCAGGGGCGGGTGTCGCATCCGCTGTCCAGCTCGCGGGGTCTCTCATGTGCTGGTCGCCGCGCGACCTACACGAGCCTCCGGTCGGTGGCCCAGCGGGACAGCTCGTGCCGGTTCGACGTCTGCGTCTTGCGCAGGACGCTCGACACGTGTGTCTCCACCGTCTTCACCGAGATGAACAGCTCCCCGGCGATCTCCTTGTAGGCGTAGCCGCGGGCCAGCAACCGCAGCACATCCCGCTCCCGCCTGGTCAGCTGGTCGACCTCCGGATCCACCGGCGGCGCCGCACCCGGCCGGTCGGAGAACGCGTCCAGCACGAAGCCGGCCAGCCGCGGGGAGAACACCGCGTCGCCGACCCGGACCCGGCGCACCGCGTCGGTCAGGTCCCGGCCGGAGATCGTCTTCGTGACGTAGCCGCGGGCACCGGACCGGATCACGCTGATCACGTCCTCGGCGGCGTCGGAGACCGACAACGCCAGGAACACCGACTCCGTGCCGGCCGCCCGGGTCAGCCGCAGCACCTCGGCCCCACCGCCGCCGGGTAGATGCACGTCGAGCAGGACGACGTCCGGACGCAGGTGCCCGACCCCGGCCACCGCCTCGTCCACCGACCCGGCCTCACCGATCACCTCGATCACCGGCTCCCGGCCGTCCCCGCGGTCCAGCTCGGCCCGTACCCCGGATCGGAACAGTGCGTGGTCGTCCACCAGGTACACCCGCACCGTCCCGGTGTCCGTGCCGGAGTCGCTCCCGGTGTCCGTCCCGCCGTCGGTCATGGCGTCCCCTCCCCAGCCAGCGGCATCGACAGCCGCACCTCCGTGCCCTCGCCGGGCCCGGTCCGCAACCGGACGCTACCGCCGTGCCGGCGCATCCGTTCGTGGACCGAGTCGGCGAGGCCGTGCCGGTCGTCACCGACCGCATCCGGGTCGAACCCGCGCCCACGATCCCGCACGAACACCTCCGCGATGCCCGGGCCGTCCGCGTCGCCGGTTTCCACCTCGGCGTAGACGTCCACCTCGGCCACCCCGGCGTGCTTGGCCGCGTTCACCATCGCCTCCCGCGCGGCCAGCACCAGGGCCCGCAGGTCGGAATCCAGCCCGGCGTCGCCGACCAGGACCGGGCCGACGGCGACCGCGTAGGTGTCCTCCACCTCGGCTGCGGCGCGGGTCAGCGCCGCCGACAGCGTCGTGTCGGTGCCGTCACCGGTGCCGGTCCCGTCCTCGCCGGTGGCCCGGCCACCCGGCCCGTAGAGCCAGGACCGCAGCTCGCGCTCCTGACCGCGGGCCAGCCGTGCCACCTCGCGGGTGTCGCCGGCCTGTCGCTGGATCAGCGCGAGGGTCTGCAGCACCGAGTCGTGCAGGTGTGCGGCGATCTCCATCCGCTCCGCCTCGACCGCCCGGGCGCGCCGCTCCTCGCCGAGGTCGCGGGCCAGCCGCACCCACCAGGGCACGGTCAGCACGG
This sequence comes from Pseudonocardia nantongensis, assembly GCF_046546495.1. NCBI lineage: Bacteria > Bacillati > Actinomycetota > Actinomycetes > Pseudonocardiales > Pseudonocardiaceae > Pseudonocardia > Pseudonocardia nantongensis. The sequence goes on from NZ_JBKGXT010000006.1 coordinate 126,170, forward strand.
CCACCCCGAGCAACGTCGCGAGCGCCGCCAGCAGGCCGAACCGGACCTGCCCGAGATCCAGGTTGCCGAGCAGGAAGGCCCCTACCCCGACCGCGACCAGCCCGGTGCCCAGCACGGTCCGGACCAGCGCCGTCCGCCCGCCGACGACCCGGGTCCGGGCGTCGTGGGCCCACCGGCGGCGCTGCGCCTCGTCCGCCTCCCGCCAGACGACGGCGGCGCCGATCGTGGCCAGCCCCAGCGGCCCGGCGATCCAGCCGAGCACGGTCGAGTCCGACGTCGTCGCGACCAGGGAGAGCCCGACACCGATCGTGAGCAGGCCCGCGGCCTGCAGCCGCTCGGAGCGGCTCAGGGTCCGCTCGACCCCGGTGCTCTCCTGCCGCACGAAGATCCACAGCAACGCGTAGGCGAGCACTCCGGCCCAGGCGAGGAACGTGAGGACGACGAACGCCGCGCGCACCCACCGCACGTCGACGCCGAGGTGGTCGGCCAGGCCGCCCGCGACGCCGCCGAGCAGCCGTCCGGTCCGGCGCCGGACGAGCGGCCCGCCGGACGACGGCACCGGCCCGGTCGCCCCGGCGCCGGTCGCGCTGCCGCCGGCCGCCGGGCTGGAGGCGGCCGGCTCGGGAGGCCCCGCGGCCTCGGCCCGTTCACCGCCGGCCCGGTCCTCGCCACTCCGGTCGCCGTCGCCCCGGTCGCCGTCGCCCCGGTCGCCGTCGCCCGTCGGGACGCCGTCGCTGTCGGCGCGATCCGGGGTGTCCGTAACGGGGCCGGCGGGGCCCGGGGCGTCGGCCGTCGGGACGGTGTCGCCGCGGGGATCGCCCGGCCGGTCCGGGCCGGACCGCTCCGGGTCGCGCCGGGGGGCCGTGGCCCGGAGGCTGCCGTTCCGGTCCGCACCGGGACGGCCGGCATCGGTCACCGGCCCGGTCGGGGCGGTCGACGACGGCTCCGCCGCCCGCGGGCCCCGGGCAGGAGCGCGCCCGGCCCGGGTCCACCAGCGCGCGCTCGCGGCGGGACCGCGACCGGTCGGAGGGTTCGGCGTGCTCACCGCACCATCGTCACACGCGCGGGCCCGATCCCCCTCCGGACGCGAACCGGGGTCGTCTCGGGGTTGTCCCCGAGTCCGGCCGGCAGCCGGGACCGCCAGGGTGGTCACCATGGACGAGACACGGTCGCCGGCCCGGGACACCCTGCGGGACATCTGGACCTCCCGGCCGGTCCGGCCGCGAGACGACCGGAAGCTGGCCGGCGTCGCCGCCGCGGTCGCCCGGCGCTACGAGGTCGACCCGACCCTGATACGGATCGGGTTCGTGGTGTCCGCGCTGGTCGGACCGGGTCTGCCGCTGTACTTGGCGAGCTGCGCGGTCCTCCCGGACGCCGGGCCGCCGGGTGCGGGTCCCGCCCCGTCCCGGCCCGGGTCGGCGCTGTCGGTCGTGCTGCTGGCGCTCGCCGCGGTGCTGACGATACCGCTGGTGTTCCAGCCCGACCGGCTGATCGCCACCGTCGCGACCGCCGCGCTCCTGCTGGCCCTGCACCTCACCCGGGGCGCCAGGCCGGGCGGCCGGGCCGCGGCCATCGCCGCGACCCCGGTGCCGGCCTGGTCGGGTGGGCCCGCCGGACCGGTCGGCGTGCCCGCAGGCGGGGAGACGGCGGCCGCCCCCGGGGCCGGCGCCGCCGCACCGGCCGTCCCGGTGCCGCTCGAGCCGGTGCGCACACCGCCGGACTGGGATCCGCTCGGGGCCGCTCCGTTCGCCTGGGACCTGCCCGAGCCCGGCCCCGAACCGGCGCCACCACCCGCCCGACGCTCCGCGCTCACCCCGGTGACCCTGGCCGTCGCGCTCATCGTCGCCGGGATGGTCGGCGTGCTCGCGCTGGCCGCACCCGGTGCGGTGCCGGCGTCCGCGGTGCCGGGAGCCGCACTGGCGGTCGTGGGCATCGGCCTGGTGCTCGGCGCGTTCCGCCGGGCCGGCCGCTGGCTGATCCCGGCCGCCGTGCTGCTGGCGGTGGTCACCGCGCTGACCGGGCTGCTCAACGGGGCCCTCGGGCCCGACGGCTGGGCGGTGCGCGGCGGGATCGGCCCGATCGCCGACACCCCGGCCTCGGTCCAGGCGCTGGCGCCGGAGTACCGGCGCGGCACGGGCACGATCGACCTGGACCTGACCCGGCTCGACCTGGCCGCCGACCCCGCCGCGGGACCGGTGCGGACCCGGGCCGAGGTCGGAGCGGGCGGCGTGACCGTCGTCGTCCCGCAGGACGCCGACCTCAGGATGCAGGGCTCGGTCGGGTACGGGGACGTCACGCTCGACGGCCGGTCCGAGAGCGGGCAGGACGCCCGGATCGAGGTCACCGACCCCGGGCCGGACGGGCCCGGCGGCCGGGTGCTGGAGCTCGACCTGCGGGCCCGGACCGGTTTCGTGGAGGTGCGCCGTGGCTGAGCGGGACTCGACGAGCACGGGACGCCGGAGGTCGGACCTGATCGCCCTGGTGGCGGGGGTGCTGTCGCTGCTCGTGGCGGGGACCGGGATCGCCGGGGTGTCGCCCGCGGACGTGGTGGACCTGCGCTGGGTACTGGCCGCGGTGGCCGTCCTGGCCGGAATCCTGCTCCTGGTCGCCGGGCTGCGTAACTCCCGGACCGGTTCGGACGACTAACGAGTCACGACGGCCGACGGCGGGCTGGGGAGCACCGCCGCCGGCCTCGCCGCCCGCGAGGTCGCGGTCCTGACGGGGGTCGGGCCGCAGACCCGGGCGGGCCCCGGGGCGGGGCCGGCACACGCCGGCCCCGCCCCGTTCATCGTTACGGGCCGGTCACTCCCACTCGATGGTGCCCGGCGGCTTCGACGTCACGTCGAGCACGACCCGGTTCACCTCGGACACCTCGTTGGTGATCCGGGTGGAGATCCGCTCCAGCACGTCGTACGGGATCCGGGTCCAGTCGGCTGTCATCGCGTCCTCGCTGGACACCGGCCGGAGCACGATCGGGTGACCGTAGGTGCGGCCGTCGCCCTGCACACCGACCGAGCGCACCTCGGCCAGCAGCACCACGGGGCACTGCCAGATCTCGCCGTCCAGGCCGGCCGCGCTGAGCTCGTCGCGGGCGATCGCATCCGCGGCGCGCAGCGTCTCCAGCCGGTCGCGGGTGACCTCGCCGATGATCCGGATGCCCAGCCCCGGCCCGGGGAACGGCTGCCGGCCGACGATCACCTCGGGCAGCCCCAGCTCGGCACCGACCGTGCGGACCTCGTCCTTGAACAGCGCCCGCAGCGGCTCGACCAGGGCGAACTCGATGTCGTCGGGCAGGCCGCCGACGTTGTGGTGGCTCTTGATCGTCGCGGTGCCCGACCCCCCGCCGGACTCGACGACGTCCGGGTAGAGCGTGCCCTGCACCAGGAACCCGACCCGCTCCTCGGCGAGCACCTCGGCGGTGGCCGCCTCGAAGACCCGGATGAACTCCCGGCCGATGACCTTGCGCTTCTCCTCGGGGTCGACCACTCCGGCCAGCGCGGAGAGGAACCGGTCGGCGGCGTCGACGGTGTGCAGCTTCGCGCCGGTCGCCGCGACGAAGTCCTTCTCGACCTGCTCGCGCTCCCCGGCCCGCAGCAGGCCGTGGTCGACGAACACGCAGGTCAGCCGGTCCCCGATGGCCCGCTGGACGAGCGCGGCCGCGACCGCGGAGTCGACGCCGCCGGACAGCGCGCAGATCGCCCGGCCGTCCCCGATCCGGTCCCGGACAGCCTCCACCGTCTCGTCGATGATCGACGCGGTGGTCCAGCTCGGCGTGACGCCCGCGATGTCGTGCAGGAACCGGCGCAGCACCTCCTGGCCGTGCGGCGAGTGGCCCACCTCGGGGTGGTACTGCACGCCGGCCAGGCGCCGCCCGGTGTCCTCGAACGCGGCCACCGCGACCCGGTCCGACGACGCCGTCACGGTGAAGCCCGCCGGCGCCGCGGTCACCGAGTCACCGTGGCTCATCCACACCGGGTGCCGTTCGGGCAGCCCGCCGTGCAGCGACCCCGGCGTGCCGGACAGGCACAGCTCGGTGCGGCCGTACTCGCGGGTGCCGTCCGGCGCGACCTCGCCGCCGAGCGCCCGGGCCATCGCCTGGAAGCCGTAGCAGAGCCCGAGCACCGGGATGCCGGCCCCGAACAGCGCGGCGTCCAGCTCGGGCGCGTCCTCGGCGTACACACTGGACGGACCGCCGGAGAGGATCACCGCCGCCGGCTCGCGCGCGACGATCTCGGACACGGGCGTGGACGCGGGGACGATCTCGGAGTACACGTCCGCCTCGCGCACGCGACGCGCGATCAGTTGCGCGTACTGGGCTCCGTAGTCCACGACGAGGACGGTCGGGGTCTGCACGTCTCCAGGGTAACGACGCGACGCCGGTCACCGGACGCGGTCCGTCACGCCTCCCGGTCGCCCGCGAGCCGCTCGATCCCGTCCAGGATCAGCGCGAGCCCGAACTCCCAGTCGCCGGACGGGTTGTCGTCGTCGAACCCGCCCGCGTACCAGAGCCGGGTCATGGTGGGGAACCGCTCCTCGGTGAAGTGGCTGCCCCAGAACCCGGCCCGGGCGGAGTAGTAGTCGTCCTGGGTGACCCCGGTCCGGGCGGCCACGCTGGTGTCGGTGATCTCCGAGCGGGCCGCGCCGAACACGTGCGACTCGATCAGCCCGGCCGAGCGGACCACGGTCACCGGCTCCAGCCCGGTCTCCGCGACGGCGCGGTACAGATCCTCCTGAACGTCGAGCACGTGCGGCCCGAGCGGCATCCGCCACAGGTTCGAGCTGATCAGCCACGGGTGCTCGCGGTACATCCGCCAGGCCTCGCGCGCGTGGAACTCCGCCTGCTCCCGCCAGGGCGGGCCCGTGCCGGGCAGCCGCCGATCGCCCCAGGCCCGGTCGACCATGAGCTCGAACAGCTCGTCCCGGCCGGGGACGTAGGTGTAGAGGCTCATCGCGCCGACGCCGAGCTCCTGGGCGACCTTGCGCATGGACAGCTCGTCGACCGACCGGGCGGCGACCGCCATCCCGGCGTCGACGACCCGGTCGAGGGTCAGTCGCTGACGTGGCCCGCGCCGCGCGGGCGGCGGCGGGTCCCAGAGTAGCTCGATCATCGCCTGACCCTCGGGGGTCCCCCAGGTCTGGTGCTCCTCGGTCACGAAATCTCCTCGCCCTTTCTCTCCGTACGGCGTACCGTAACGCTTCGCTACTCGGTACGGCGTACGGCAAGAGGGGCACCGTTGATCCACACCGAATCACTGACCCGGCACTTCCGGGTCGGCCAGGAGACCGTCGAGGCGGTGCGGGGCGTCGACCTCGACGTCGGCGCCGGCGAGCTGGTCGCCTTCCTCGGCCCGGACGGCGCCGGGAAGTCGACGACACTGCGGATGCTCACCAGCCTGCTGCCGCCGACGTCCGGGCGCGCCGAGGTCACCGGCCTGGACATCGCCCGGCACCCGGCCGAGGTGCGCCGGCGGATCGGCTACATCGGGCAGAAGGACGGTGCGGGCCACAACTACCGGCTCCGCGACGAGGCCGACGCGATGGCGGAGCGCGTGGTGATCATCGACCACGGGCGGGTGATCGCCGACGACACCGCGGAGATGCTCAAGCACGACCAGGCGGGCGACCGGCTGACCGTGACCGTCCGGGCCGCGGACATCCCGGCGGCGCGCACGGTGCTCGCCGGGGTCACCGCTCCGGCGCTCGCCCCCGCCGGGTCCCCGGCGGCCCGCGACGGCGCCGAGCCGGACCCCGCCGGGACGCCGCCGGACACCGGGCACGGCGCGGCCGGCGCCGTCGACGAACGGATCGTCCCGGACGGCCGGGCGCTCACCATCGGCGTCGAGGCCGCCCCGCACGCCCTGCCCCGGATCCTCGGCCGGCTGCCTGAACCTGACCGGTCGCAGCCTCCGCGAGGGAGACGCCTGCTGACCACCACCGTCCTGCCGCAGGGCACTCGCGTCCTCACCGACATCCGCAACGTGTGGTGGCGGGAGACGCTCACGATCGTCCGCGACCCGTTCTCGCTGATCTTCAGCCTGCTCCAGCCACTGGTGTTCCTGGGCCTGTTCGGGCCGCTGCTGTCCGGGCTCTCCTGGGGAGGCCGGCGTGTTCGGCGGGTCGTCGCTGCAGTGGTTCCTGTCCGGCGTCGTCGTCATGATCACGATGTTCGGGACGTCGATGACCGGCGCGAACCTGCAGTTCGAGATCATGACCGGGGCGTTCGAGCGGATGCTCGCGACGCCGCTGTCCCGCTCGTCGCTGATGATCGGGCGGGCGCTCAAGGAGCTGCAGGCCGCGATCGTCACGCTGGTCGCGGTGCCGTTCGGGTTCGCGCTGTACCCACTGCACGTGCTCGCCGGGCTGGTCCTGCTCGGGATCTTCGGGGTGGGGGTCGGCGCGCTGTCCTACGAGCTCGCGATCGCGGCCCGGAAGACCGAGTGGATCTTCTGGGTGGTGCAGCAGTCGCTGCTGTTCCCGCTGCTGATCCTCTCCGGGATGATGCTGCCGCTGGAAACCGGTCCGGAGTGGATGCGGATCGTATCGCTGGTGAACCCGCTGACCTACATCGTGGACGCCGAGCGGGCGCTGTTCGCCGGGACGCTCGGCGATCCGGCGGTGCTGTGGGGCATCGTCGCGGCCCTGGTGACGGCGGCGGTCGGGCTGACCGTCGGGGTACGTTCGATCCGCGGCGCCACGATCTGAGCACCGGCTTGTGATCACCGGCCCGACCTCAGCCCTCGTGCCGGCCGCGGGAGCGGTGTGGCGGGGGCTGCACCGCGCCGAGCAGTGCCCGCAGGTCCGCGATGGTCTCGGCGCGCCGTCCCGGGTCCACGGCGACCACCGGGGCGATCTCCCGCAACCGGCCCAGCACCCTCGGGTCGGCCAGGTCGTACCCGCCGTCCGCGCAGCCGGTGACGACGACGTCCGGGCGGGCCGCCGCGACCGCCGCAGGGTCCGGGGCATGATCGTCACCCACCGGCTCGACGCCGTCCAGCGTGCCGGCGACGCCGACCACCCGGGCGCCCAGCTCGAGCAGCAGCGCCCCGACGGCCGCGTCGGTGGCGACCACCTGCCGCACCGGCCCGCGCAGCGGTACCGGGGTGCCGGTCGCGTCCACGAACGCGCGGCCCCCACCCATCGCGCCGCCGGCCGTCGGTCGACTCATGCGGCCGCCCCTCTCGTCACGTCGGCGTCGGCAGCCGGATCGCTCCGGCCGGGCTAGCCCTTGGCTGCGGCGGTCCGGCGCAGCCGGGTGTTGACGAACTCGCCCATCCCCCACCGGCCGAGCTCACGGCCGAAACCGGACCGCTTCACGCCGCCGAAGGGCAGGCCGGGAAGCGTGGTGCCGTGCTCGTTGACGTAGGCCATGCCCACCTCGAGCCGGTCGGCGATCTCCTGGGCGCGGTCGAGGTCGCTGCCCCACACCGATCCGCTCAGACCGAAGCTGACGTCATTGGCGAGCGTGACGGCGTCGTCGACCGAGTCGACGCCGTAGACCACGGCGACCGGGCCGAAGATCTCCTCGGAGTAGGCGTCCATGTCCTTGGTGACGCCGGTCAGCACGGCCGGGCGCATGAAGGCGCTGTCACCGTCGATCGCGTCGCCCCCGGTGTGCAGGGTGGCGCCCTGCTCGACGGCCCGCTCGACCTGCCGGACCACCCCGTCGCGTGCTCCGACCGACGACAGCGGGCCGAGCTGGGTGTCCGGATCCGTGGGGTCGCCCACCCGGGCGGACTCGAACGTCCGGACGAGGACCGAGACGTAGTCGTCGACCTCGCCGTTCGGCACGATCATCCGCTTCGGGGAGTTACAGGCCTGGCCGGCGTTCATCAAGCGGGCCCGGGCGGCGACCGTGGCGGTCCGCTCGATGTCACCGTCGTCGAGAACGATCATGGCGTCGGAGCCCCCGAGCTCCAGGACGGCCTTCTTCAGGTTCCGCCCGGCGGTCTCGGCCACCGAGGAGCCGGCGCGCTCGCTGCCGGTCAACGAGATCCCCTGCACGCGCGGATCGGCGATCATGTCGGCGATCTGCTCGTTGGTCGCGAACACGTTGATGTAGGCGTCGTCCGGCACACCGGCGGCATGCAGGATCTCGGCCATCACCTCCGACGACGCCGCACAGATCGGTGCGTGCTTCAGGATGATCGTGTTGCCCACCATGAGGTTGGGGGCGACGAACCGGGCCACCTGGTAGTAGGGGAAGTTCCACGGCATCACCCCGATCAGCGAGCCGATGGCCTCGGTCTCGACCAGGGACTCCTGCGCCCCCTGCGGATCGAGCACTTCCTGCTTCAGCAGATCCGGTCCGTGCTCGGCGTACCAGCGGTAGATCGCGCCGGCGAGCTTGACCTCGCCCGCGGCCTCCTTCATCGGCTTGCCCATCTCGGTCGCGATCAGGGTGGCCAGCTCGTCCCGGCGGGACTCGTAGGCGTCGGCGACCCGGGTGAGGATCTGGGCACGTTCCTCCACCGGCGTCTCGCGCCAGCCGGCGTAGGCGTCGTGCGAGCGGCTCAGAACCTGGGTGACCCCGGCGTCGTCGAGCTCGGGGAACTCCTTCTCGGTCCGGCCGGTCGCCGGGTTCGACGTCACGTAGGCAGACATGGACACGTTCCTCTCCTGTCGCGGACACAGGTCTCCGCCGCTGCTTCCGGGGGACTTCGACCGGGGCGCCGGCGACCGTGCCCGCACCCCGGAACGCGTCGCACACGCCGGCGACGCTCCTGACGAACGGGTTGCCCGGCCGGACCGTCGGCAAACGTCGCGCGGAGCGGCTGCGGGTCAGACCCGCAGGTTCAGCCCGACCCGCTGGAACTCCTTCAGATCGGAGTAGCCGGTCTTGGCCAGGGCCCGGGCCAGCGCCCCGAACAGGTTGGTGGTGCCGTACGGGCTGTCGGTCGGCCCGAAGAGCACCTGCTCCAGCGACCGGCCGGACCGGGCCAGCCCGGTGACCTCGGACCGCGGCAGCGACGGGTGCGCGGCGGACGAGGTCCAGTACAGGCCCCCGGCGGGGGACTCGTCGGCCTCGGCGAGCTGCTCGCCGAGCATCACCGCGTCCGCCCCGCAGGCGACCGCGCGGGCGATGTCGCCGGAGGTGCCGATTCCGCCGTCGGCGAGCACGTGCACGTACCGGCCGCCGGTCTCGTCGAGGTAGTCGCGGCGGGCGGCCGCGGCGTCCACGATCGCGGTCGCCATCGGCACACCGACGCCGAGCACCTCGTCGGTGGTGGTGGCTGCGGACTGGCCGTAGCCGACGATCACGCCGGCCGCGCCGGTGCGCATCAGGTGCAGGGCGGTCCGGTAGTCCCCCACCCCGCCCGCGACGACCGGGACGTCCAGGTCGGCGATGAAGTCCTTGAGGTTGAGCGGCTCCGGGCCGGACTGCGAGACGTGCTCGGCCGAGACGATCGTGCCCTGCACGATCAACACCTCGACGCCGGCGGCGAGCAGCGCGGGGGTCAGTTCCCGGGCCCGCTGCGGGCTGACCCGGGCGGCGACCGTGTGCCCGGCCTCGCGCACCGGGCGCAGCGCCTCGGCGATCAGATCCTCCCGGACCGGGGCCTGGTGCAGCTCCTGCAGCAGGGCCACGGCCGAGTCCGGGGAGTCCCCGGTGGCGGCCTCGACCACCCGCTTCAGCGCACCCTCGGCGTCGCCGTGCCGGGCCCACAGGCCCTCGGCGTTGAGCACCGCCAGTCCGCCCAGCCCGCCGATGGCCACCGCCGACGACGGCGACACCACGGCGTCGGTCGGATGGGTCACCAGCGGGATGTCGAACCGGTAGGCGTCCAGCTGCCAGTGCGTGGACACCACCTTCGAGCTGCGGGTCCGCCGCGACGGCACGATCTCGATCTGGTCGAGGTCGTAGGCTCGTCGGGCCTCCCGGCCCATCCCGATCTCCACGAGGTCACGCACGAGCACACCCTAAGCCGTGGCCTCGCACCGCCCGTCCCCGCCCGGGGTCAGCGCGCGGCGTAGTTCGGTGCCTCGACTGTCATCGTGATGTCGTGCGGGTGGCTCTCCTTCAGCCCGGCCGCGGTGATCCGCACCAGCTTCGCCTGCTGCAGGTCCGCGATCGACTGCGCGCCGACGTAGCCCATCCCGGAACGGAGCCCGCCGCCGAGCTGGTGCACCACCGAGGACAGCGGCCCGCGGAACGGGATCCGGCCCTCGATGCCCTCCGGGACCAGCTTGTCCTCGGACAGCACGTCGTCCTGGGCATAGCGGTCCTTGGAGTAGGAACGGCCGGCCGCCCCGGCCCGGGGCTGCATGGCAGCCAGCGACCCCATCCCGCGGTAGGTCTTGAACTGCTTGCCGCCCACCAGCACGACCTCGCCGGGCGACTCCGCGGTACCGGCCAGCAGCGAGCCCAGCATCACCGTGGAGGCCCCGGCCGCGATGGCCTTGGCGACGTCGCCGGAGTACTGGATGCCGCCGTCCCCGATCACCGGGACGCCCGCCGGGGCGCACGCCCGGGTGGCCTCGTAGATCGCGGTGATCTGCGGGGCACCGACCCCGGCGACGACCCGGGTGGTGCAGATCGAGCCCGGCCCGACGCCGACCTTCACCGCGTCCGCGCCCGCCTCGACGAGTGCCTTGGCGCCTTCGTAGGTGGCGATGTTGCCGCCGACGACGTCGACCTGGTCGCCGACCTCCGCCCGCAACTTCGCGACCGTCTCGACCACCCGACGCGAGTGCCCGTGCGCGGTGTCGACCGTCAGGACGTCCACCCCGGCCTCGACCAGCTGCATGGCGCGCGAGTAGGCGTCGTCGCCGACGCCGACCGCGGCGGCCACGACGAGCCGGCCGTCCGGATCCTTGGTGGCCAGCGGGTACTGCTCGGTCTTGTTGAAGTCCTTGATCGTGATAAGGCCGCGCAGGACGTCCTCGCCGTCGACGATCGGCAGCTTCTCCAGCTTGTGCCGGCGCAGCAGGCCCAGCGCCGCCTCCGCGGTGACGCCGACCTTCGCGGTCACCAGCGGCGCCCGGGTCATCACCTCGGACACCGGACGGTCGGTGCCGATCTCGTACCGCATGTCCCGGTTGGTGATGATCCCGACCAGCCGGCCGCCGTCGTCGGTCACCGGCACGCCGGAGATCCGGAACTTGGCGCACAGCGCGTCGACCTCGTCCAGCGTCGCCTCCGGCGAGCAGGTCACCGGATCGGTCACCATCCCGGCCTCGGACCGCTTCACCACCTCGACCTGGGCCGCCTGGGCCTCCGGGGCCAGGTTGCGGTGTAGCACCCCCAGGCCGCCCGCGCGGGCCATCGCGATGGCCATCCGGGACTCGGTCACCGTGTCCATCGGGGACGACACCAGTGGAACCTGGACCCGCACCCGACGGGTGACCTGGCTGGAGGTGTCCGCCGTACTCGGGATCACGTCGGACTCCGACGGCAGCAGCAGGACGTCGTCGAAGGTCAGTCCGAGCATCGCGAACTTCTCCGGCAGGCCGCCGATCTCGCTCGTCATCTGAAGAGGCACCCCTGGCAGTCGCACGTACCGCGGCGGGCGCTCGCCGCATTGCGCCATCGTACGTGCCGGCGCGGGGTGGCCCTGCTCCCGGACCACCCAGCCGGGTAGCGTGTACGCCGTGTCACCAGAGGCGCTGCCACCGGACCCGTTCGCCGGAGACCCGGATGACCCCGCGCGCTCCCTGGAGGCGCTGGACGACGGGGACGACGACGCGTTGAACGGTTTCGGTGCCGAGGACGAGGGATCCGAGCTGACCGAGGCCGAGCGCGGCGAGATCCTGGCCGATCTGGCCGACCTGGCCGTCTACCAGGCCCTGCTGTCCGGCCGCGGGGTGCGCGGCGTAGTGGTGGACTGCATGGACTGCGGTGAGCAGCACTTCCACGAGTGGAACCTGCTGCGGGCGAGCCTGCAGCAGTTGCTCGACGAGGGCCGGATGCGCCCGCACGAGCCGGCTTTCGACCCGGACCCGGCGCACTACGTCACGTGGGAGTACTGCCGCGGCTACGCCGACGCGACCATCGCCGAGGACTGAGCCCGGCCCGGCGGCGCCCAGCTCCACCTGAAGCCCAGCTCCACCTGAAGCCCAGCTCCACCCGGACGGAAGAACGGCCCCGGAGGACAACCTCCGGGGCCGTTCCGTACTGCGGGTCCGCTCAGTTCGGGGTGCTGCTGACCGACCCGCTCGACGACGACGACGGCGAGGTCGGACGGTCCGGGTCGGCGGAGCCCTCACCGGCCGCGGTGGGCTGGGTCGGGGACGGCGTGGTGGTCGTCGTCGGGTCCGCGGACCCCTCGGTCGACGGCGAGGACTCCGGCGGGTCGGACGGCGCCGTCGGCGACGGGCTCCCGGATCCACCCGGTCCCTCCAGCACCTGCGGCGGGTCGCTCGGCGACGAGCTGCCGCTGCCACCCGGAGACGTCGAACCGCTGGTGCCGCCGGGGCTGGTCGAGCCGCTGGTGCCACTCGGCGACGAGCTGCCCGACTCCGGCCGCGGGGCCACCGGCTCCGGCGGGGTCGGCCGCCCCTCGGAGGACGCCGGCGGGGGCGGTGCCGGGGTGCCGTCCTTCAGCGGAGCCTGCGGGTTGATCGGCGTGCCCGGGGTCGCCTCCGCCGCCTTGGCCCTCAGGAACCGCTGCTGCTCGGAGAAGTAGTCCTGGTGCTCCTGGCCGACCCTGTCGACCAGCGGACCGAACTCGGCGAGCGCCCGCTGGGCACCGGCGGGGTCCCCGACGGCCAGCCTGGCGTTCACCCGCTCGATCCCCGCGCGCAGCTCGGACCGGGCCTGGACCTGCTGGGCGTGCTCGGTGTAGAGCACCCGGGTGACGCCCCACAGGGCGTCGCCGGGCTGGGCCTCGTGCGCGCCGATCGAGACCACGGCCAGGGCGCAGGCGGCCACCGCGGCGGCAGCGACCAGCGGCCGCAGGAAGCTCACCTTCCGGGACGGCTTCGCCGGCTGCAGCATCTGCACGGCCTCGTCGGTGTCGACGAGCTCCGGCATCGGCTCGTCGTCGATCTCCGCCTTCCAGGACGCGAGCATCGCGACCAGGCGGTCGTCGGCGTCGTAGCCCTGCCGGCCGGGACCGGAGACGCTCAGCCCGGAGGAGAGCGCGTTGATCAGCTCGTCGTCGGCCTGCAGCTCGACGAGGTCCACCGGGCCGTCCTCGTCGGGCTCGGCGAACGGGCGGCCGACGGGAGCGCCCGCGGTGCGGTGACCGTTGCTGTGCGCCGGGTCCCGGGGCCCCGCGCCCGACTCGCCGAAGCGACCGCGGGTGACCGGCGCCGACTCGCCTTCCCGCCCGTCGCCGGGGAGAGGGGCGTCCGGGCCGTGCGGATCCTGGTCACGCATCCCGGACCACCTCCTCACTCATGATCTTCCGAAGCCGGGACAACGCCCGGTGCTGAGCCACCCGGACGGCGCCCGGGGTCGAGTCGACGGCGGCCGCGGTCTCCTCCGCGGACAACCCCACCACCACCCGCAGCACGATGATCTCCCGATGCTTCTCCGGGAGGACTTCCAGCAGCTTGGACATCTCCTGGGACAGCTCGACCTGCAGTGCCCGTGCTTCCGGGCCCTCCGCCATCTCGATCCGGTCCGGCACGTCGGCGACGGGCTCGGAGCGGTTGCGGGACGCTGCACGGTGCGCGTCGATCACCTTGTGCGACGCGATGCCGTAGACGAAAGCGAGGAAGGGGCGTCCCTGCACCCGGTACCCCGGCAAGGCCGTCAGCACGGCAAGACACACCTCCTGGGCGACGTCGTCCGCCGAAACGGACCCTCGGTCGGCGCCCAGTCGTGCCCGGCAGTAGCGCACGACGAGCGGCCGAATCACTGCGAGAACGCGCTCGACAGCGGAGCGATCACCGGCCATGGCCGATTCGATCCACTCGTCGGGTACGTCTCTTGATTCACTCATCGTGGGGAACCGCCCGGGCGTTACGAGACTCCATCAGTGTCATCCGATCGTGGAGGCAACCCGCGATCAGGCAGGGGTGGCCGCAGCGGCACCACCGTATCCGAGGGCCCGTCGCATGCGGGAGTCGCTCCATACCGGATCCGACGAACGTGCGGGGTGTCCGGTTGCCCGCCCCGGCGGGTGCACGCGGTCACCAGGCGACCACGGTCGGCCAACGGTCCGGGACGCGTCGGATCCGTCGATACGAAGATCATCGCTGGTCGCGGGGCGGCCGGGGACCGGTCGCGGACCACTCGGCGCGGGCGGCGTCCGGTTCGGCGCCGACGCAGCCGTCCCGACGGGGACGCCGGTAACGCACGGGGCGGAAGGGACGAAAGGGGCGACCGGAACGGGTGCGCCGAGGCGCGACGACCGCCCGGCGCACGCGCGGTGGCGGTGTCAGCACACCCGCGGCGAGGGTGTCGCCGCACACACGAGTGCTCACCGCGCACGCGCACCACACACGCGGCACCGCCGTGCACCGCGCGGGGTGGCGGGAGGAGACCCGGCGGGATCCGGTCGCGGGGAGCACGATCGGGAACCACCGGGGCGGGCCGCCGGTCGAGGACCGGGGCCGTCGGCTCGAGTCGGACCGCGGGGGCCCGGTCCGACTCGCCGGACGTCCGGACGCGGGCGTCCGGACTGCGGTGCGCTCGGAGCTCGTCGGTTCCGAGCGTCCCGCGGGTGGGGCGGAGGGTCCGGTCAGGAGACCAGACCGCGGCGGAACCCGTGCGCGACGGCCTGGGCGCGGTCCCGGACGCCGAGCTTGCGGAACAGCCGCCGCGCGTGCGTCTTCACGGTGTCCTCGGACAGGTAGAGCTCGCGGCCGATCTGGCCGTTGCTCTTGCCCTGGCTCATGCCGCGCAGCACCTGCAGCTCGCGCTCGGTGAGCTGGACTCCCGGGTCGGTCGGCACCCGCGGGGTCGGCACCGAGGTGCTCGCCAGGGTGTGCGCGAGCGCGGCGACCAGCTCGGGACGCGAGGCGTCCCAGCGCAGGTAGCCACGGGCCCCGCCGGCGATCGCGGCGGCGATGCTCCCGGCGTCGTCCGGGGCACCGAAGACGATGACGTTCGACTGGGGGTGCGCCGCGACGAGACGGCGGGTCGCCTCGACCCCGGTGGGCACCGCGCGCTGGGTCCCGACCAGGACCACGTCGACGGACTGGCGGGCGTAGCGGGCGAGGAGTTCGTCCCCGTGGGCCACGCAGTCGATGCGCTGGACCCCGGGGACCGCGGACATGACGCGAGTCAGACCCTCGCGGACGCTGCGACGATCGTCGCAGATGAGTACCGTCGTCACGACGATTCCTTCCTGCAGCTTCCTGCAGCCGGGTGATATTCACCCTCCGAATCGGCGGGTGACCCTCTCACCTTGACACGGTCGGGGCGAATTTGTGCCCTCCGTTCGGAACTCTGTCCCACCTGCCTCAGCGTCATGTGGGTGAAGCGTCGCCGAATGGAGTAGTCCGTACGGTACATCCTTCGGACCAAGGTTCGGAGTCGCCTCCCGCAGCAGGTCCCTGCCGGGTCGGTCACTTCGCGTATAGAGGACGCTCACCGTGTGCAACACTGCATGTCGGCGACCCTCCGCATCCGTTTGGCGACCGCGCGTATCCAAAGGTGACGCTCCGGCGTGTCGGCCGGGTCCGCCGGCACGGCCGACCGGGCAGCCGGTCGCCCGATCGGCCCTGGCGAGCAGCGCGGCCGGCCCGGGTCGGGGCCCGCGCACCGGTGTCGAACCGGCCGAGCGCATCGGTGGTCAGGCCGGTGAGCGCGTCCGGCGACTCCCGCGACCGTTCACCGGTCGCGCACGATCGATCTCGTCGCACCAGGTTTGCCCCCGCCGTACCCCGGGAATCTGGACCTCGACACGGTCCGAGGTCGAAGGCAGGTGACGAACATGGCGGACATCAGGAGGCTTCCCGGCCCGGTCGCCGACATCTACGACTGGCAGATGGATGGAGCCTGCCGGGGGATGGACAGCGCGTTCTTCTTCCACCCCGAGGGTGAGCGCGGACCGGCGCGGGCCCGTCGGGAGAACCGCGCCAAGCAGGTCTGCCGGACGTGCCCGGTCCTGCAGCAGTGCCGCGAGCACGCGCTGTCCGTGCACGAGCCGTACGGGATCTGGGGTGGACTGTCCGAGTCCGAGCGGGACGCGATCATCCGCGGGCCCCGGCGCACGCTCAAGGTCGCCGAGACGGCCTCCGCCGCGCCGGTCGAGAAGTCGCTCGGCACCGCCTGAGGAACCCCGCGGACCGCGGCCGTCCGGCCCGCGGTCCGCCCCGCGACAGACGAAACGGCGGGCGACCCGAGGGTCGCCCGCCGTTGTCGTGTCGCAGACGAACTCAGTGGCCGTGACCGTGGCCGTGGCCCCCGGCGGCCGCCGGCTCCTCCTCCTCGGGCTTGTCCACCACGGCGCTCTCGGTGGTCAGCACCATGCGCGCGATGGAGGCCGCGTTCTCGACGGCCGACCGGGTCACCTTGACCGGGTCGATGACGCCGTCGGCGAGCAGGTCGCCGTAGGCACGGGTGGCCGAGTTGTACCCGGTGCCCCAGCCCTTCTCGGAGACCCGGGACACCACGATGGCGCCCTCGTCGCCGCCGTTGTCGGCGATCCAGAACAGCGGGGCCGACAGCGCCTTGCGCAGGATCGCCACGCCGGTGGCGGCGTCCCCGGTCAGGCCGAGGTTGCCGTCCAGCTCGCCGGCGACGTGCACCAGCGCGGACCCGCCGCCGGGCACGATGCCCTCCTCGACCGCGGCCCGGGTGGCCGAGACCGCGTCCTCGATGCGGTGCTTGCGCTCCTTGAGCGCGATCTCGGTGGCCGCCCCGGCCCGGATGACGGCGACGCCGCCGGAGAGCTTTGCCAGGCGCTCCTGGAGCTTCTCGCTGTCCCAGTCGGAGTCGGAGTCCTCGATCTCGCGCTTGAGCTGCGCGACCCGGCCGTCGACGTCGGCCTTGGAGCCGGCGCCCTCGACGATCGTGGTGTTGTCCTTGGTGACCACGATCCGCCGCGCCCGGCCCAGCAGCTCCAGACCGGCCTCGCTGAGCTTGAGGCCGACCTCGGGGTTGATCACCTGACCGCCGGTGGCGATCGCCAGGTCGTCCAGGAAGGCCTTGCGCCGGTCACCGAAGAACGGCGCCTTCACCGCGGCGACCTTGACGGTCTTACGGATCGAGTTGACGACCAGGGTGGACAGCGCCTCGCCCTCGACGTCCTCCGCGATGATCAACATCGGGCGGCCCTCGCCGAGCACCTTCTCCAGCAGCGGGAGCAGGTCCTGGATCGAACCGATCTTGTCCCGGTGCAGCAGGATGTAGGCGTCCTCGAGCACCGCCTCCATCGACTCGGAGTCGGTGACGAAGTACGGGGACAGGTAGCCCTTGTCGAACTGCAGACCCTCGGTGATCTCCAGCTCGGTCGCGAGGGTGGAGCCCTCCTCGACCGTGATCACGCCGTCGTTGCCGACGGTGTCGATCGCCTGGGCGATCAGGTCGCCGATCTCCTGCTCGCGGGACGCGATCGCACCGACCTGGGCGATGTGGCTCTTGCCGTCGACCGGGGTGGCCTTGGCCAGCAGGGCCTCGGACACCTTCTCCGCGGCGGCCGCGATGCCCTCGCCGAGCGCGGCCGGACCGGCGCCGGCGGCCACGTTGCGCAGGCCTTCCTTCACCAGGGCCTGGGCCAGCACGGTGGCGGTGGTGGTGCCGTCACCCGCGACGTCGTTGGTCCGGGTGGCGACGGACTTCGCGAGCTGCGCGCCGAGGTTCTCGTAGGGGTCCTCGAGGTCCATCTCGCGGGCGATCGTGACGCCGTCGTTGGTGACGGCCGGGCCGCCGAACTTCTTGTCGATGACCACGTGCCGGCCGCGCGGGCCGAGCGTCACCTTCACCGCGTCGGCGAGCTGGTTCACGCCGCGCTCGAGCGCGCGACGGGTCTCCTCGTCGAAGCTGATCTGCTTCGCCATCTCTTCTCTCAGCCTCTCGTCAAGCTCTCGGGGGAGCTCGGGTTCCGGGGTACGAAATGCGACCGCCCCGGCCGGACCACCGTCCGGTGGACCGCCGGGGCGGTGCGCTACGCGGTGCCCGGCAGCGTCAGTTGACGACAGCCAGAACGTCGCGGGCGGAGAGGATGAGGTACTCCTCGCCGTTGTACTTGACCTCGGTGCCGCCGTACTTCGAGTAGATGACGACGTCGCCGACGGCCACGTCGAGCGGCACGCGGTTGCCGTTGTCGTCCACCCGGCCCGGGCCCACGGCCAGGACCTTGCCCTCCTGGGGCTTCTCCTTGGCGGTGTCCGGGATGACGATGCCGGAGGCGGTGGTGGTCTCCGCCTCGCTGGCCTGAACGACGATCTTGTCCTCGAGCGGCTTGATGTTCGCCACGACGATGACCTCCCCTTCCTGGGGTGAATCCGGTGTCACGGGTTTGTCCGGTGTCAGCAGCGCTCGCGTACCTGTCCGGGCCCCGCCGTCGCGGGTGTCGAGGCACCGGTGGCCCTCACGTGCGCTTTGGCACTCTACTCATGAGAGTGCCAGAAGCCGGGCGGGGGCTCAACCGGCTCCGTCACCCGGGTGGCGGTGAGCCGGGCGGCGTGCCCGGCCGCACCGTCCCGTCGCCGGGCGCGGCCAGGTCGAGCAGCCGCCCGGCCGCGTCCGCCGGCAGCCGGCGCCGGCCGCGCAGGTGCCGGAAGACCGGTGCGAGCAGGTCGTCGGCGAGCAGGTCCGCCCGCGGCAGCGGGACCGCCAGCCGGTGCACGACGAACGGCGCCCACCAGCCGCCCTCCACCCGCGCCCGGGCCTCGGTGACGGCATCGGCCAGCGCCACGACACCGCCTCCCGGCCCCGTCCGGTAGACGACCGCCCGGTCCCCCGCCGCCGTCGTCCGCAGGCAGCAGGGCCGCGCAGGGGGCTCCGCCACCTCGGCGGCGTCCCACAGCAGGATCGAACTGGGCAGCGCGGCGGGATGCACACCGTGGCCTACCCACACACCCGGGCGCGAACCCCTCGGCACCGGCCTGTCCGACCCTGCCCGCCGCCCCAGGGGGGCCCTCGGGGCCCGGGGGCATCTTCGGGGCCCGGGTAGAGGCGAGGGTGCCCCTCGGGACATGTGGATACCCACGGCCGCGGCGCGGCCGGGGATGGTGCACCGTTGCCGGCGTCCCGAGGTGCCGCTGCCGGCCGCCCGGCGTCCGACCGGCCAGGGCATGCGGCTGTACCGGCGTGCCGGGTCCGGCGGCCCGGTCGGCCGGGCCTGGACCCGGCCTGAGCTGCAGCCGTCGCGGCGGGGGTAGCGTCCCCGCCGTGGCTGACCTGGTACTCGGCGCGAACGTCTTCGGCTGGACGGCGGACCGCGACACCTCGTTCGCGGTGCTCGACGCCTTCGTCGAGGCCGGCGGGACGATGATCGACACCGCGGACTCCTACATGCACCGCGCGCCGGGCAACTCCGGTGGCGAGTCCGAGGCGGTCCTGGGCGAGTGGATGGCGGCCCGCGGCAACCGGGACTCCCTGCATCTGGCCACCAAGGTGGGCGGGCTGCCCGGGCGGGCCGGCCTGGGCGGCGGGAACGTCGCCGCGGCCGCGCGGGACTCGCTGCGCCGGTTGGGCACCGACCGGATCGACCT
The DNA here is from genome assembly GCF_046546495.1 of Pseudonocardia nantongensis. Taxonomy (NCBI): domain Bacteria; kingdom Bacillati; phylum Actinomycetota; class Actinomycetes; order Pseudonocardiales; family Pseudonocardiaceae; genus Pseudonocardia; species Pseudonocardia nantongensis. The sequence continues at coordinate 145,721 of NZ_JBKGXT010000006.1, forward strand.
CTACTACGCCCACCGCGACGACCCGGACACCGCCCAGGAGGAGACCCTGGACGCGTTCGACGCCCTCGTCCGGGAGGGCCTGGTCCGGGAGATCGGCGCGTCGAACTTCTCCACCGCCCGGCTGCGCTCGGCGCTCGAGATCTCGGCACGGGACGGCCTGGCCGCCTTCACCGCGGTCCAGCCGCACTACAACCTGATGGAGCGCGACGACGTCGAGACCGCCCACGTCCCGCTCGCGGAGTCGGCGAGCCTGGCCCTGTATCCGTACTACGGGCTGGCCAAGGGCTTCCTCACCGGCAAGTACCGCGCCGACTCCCCCGCCCCGGACTCGCCGCGCGCCGAGGGAGCCTCGGCGTACCTGGACTCGCGGGGCCGCGCGGTGCTGGCCGGGCTGGACGAGATCGCCGCCGGTCACGAGGTGCCGGTGCCGGCCGTCGCGCTGGCCTGGCTCGCCGCGCAGCCGGCGGTGACCGCCCCGATCGCCAGCGCCCGCACCGTCGAGCAGCTCGCCGGCCTGCTCCCGATGCGCGAGCTGCAGCTGACCTCCGACGAGCTGGGGTTGCTGTCCTACCTGTCGGCGACGACCTGAGCCCTGCCACTCACGGCCGTCGGTGCTCGATCTCGTCCCGGAACGCCAGGTAGAGGTTGGCGACGGTGGACGTGGCCGCGATCGGCGTCCCGAGCACCGCCTCCACCTTCCGCAGCCGGTACCGCACCGTGTTCGGGTGCACCACCAGTTGCCGGGCGGCCGTGGCGACGTCCTGGTCGCTCGCCAGGTAGGCCGCGACCGTCGCGAGCAGGTCCGGTGACCGGGCGAGCTCGCCGAACTGCCGCTCGAACCGGTCGGTCGCCCGCGGGTCGCCGTCCCGGCTCGCGGACAGCCAGGTCGCGTAGTCGATCTCGTCCAGCCGGACGAGGCCGCCCCGGCCGTTCCGGCGGCGGGCGAGCCGGTACGCCGTGCCGGCCTCCGCACCCTGCTCCGGGCACGCGGTCAGGTCGGTGAACGGACCGCCGGTCCCGACCGCACCGGTCGCCGCCGCGGACTCCAGCCACCGGCACCCGGCGGCGTCGTCGGCGACCAGGGCGGTCGCGCTGATCCCGGCGCCGGCCCGCTCGGAATCCTCGAGTATCAGCAACCGGACCGGCTCGTCGGTGGCGGTGGCGGCCCGGTGGCCGCTACCCGGGCGGGAGGGTTCCGGCGCGTCCCAGCGCACCATCCGCAGCGGCTCGCCGGGACGCAGCCCGAAGGCACGCAACCGTTCCCAGGTCTGCCGGACCCGGGCCGGCGGCAGGCCCGCGAGCAGGGTCGAGAGCAGCCGGGCGGCCTCCACCCGTTCCTGATCGGCGGTGAGCACCCTGACGCTGTTGGCGGCCACGAGCACCCGCGCGGCGGTGCGGAGCAGGTCGTCGCCGAGGTCGTCGAGCACCCGCGGCTCCCGCGAGGCGATCACGAGGTGGTGGTCGGACGGCCCGATCCGCAGCGGGCGGTGCCGCACGTCCCAACGGCCCACCGCGAACGGGCGGGTCCCCTCCGCCCGCCGGACCTCGTCGGCGATCAGCCGGAACGGCCCGGCACCGGTCGCCGCGACGGTCCGCCCGTCGGCGTCGAGCAGGGCCGCGGAACCGCGGACGAGGGCCCCGAGCCGGGCCATCAGGGTCTCCGTCGGATCGGTGGAGTCCAGCGCGCCGAGCAGGTCGTCCTGCAACCACACCGTCCGGCGCAGCAGGTAGGTCTCGCCCGCCAGCACGCCGCGGGTCACCGCCTCCTCGATGCGGGCGAAGGGCACCTCGGGGTCGACCGCGACGACCGGGATCCCGTGCACGCGGGCCGCGCGGGTCAGCCCCGCGGGCACGTCGTCGAACACGATGCCGACGCCGAACAGCACGCCGGCGATCCGGGCCGCGGCCAGCGAGGCGACCAGCGCAGCCCAGTCGCCGTCGTCCGGGCCGGCCGCGTCCAGCCGCAGCCCGGTGGTCAGCATCAGGGTGCCCGGCCGGAGCCAGCGGGCCGCGTCCGCGATCTCGATCGAGTGCGCACCGCGCACGACGACGTCGAGGTCCGCGCCGTCCACCGGGCTCAGGCCGAGGGCGGGCTCGGACACCAGGCGGCGCAGCGTGAGTGCGCCGGGCGCCACCTCGGACACGTGCACCGCCCGTCTTGTGCGTTCGGACAAGGATCGACGCTTCGAACTGTAGATCCGACAGTGACGACGAGGAAGGGATCCGGTCAGGGTGGTCCCCGTCACTGCACGGCACGGACGGCGACGGAGGACCGATGAGCAGGCAGCGGGTCGCGATCGACGTCGGGGGGACCTTCACCGACGTCTGCGTGTTCGACGAGGACGCCCACGACGTACGGGTCACCAAGGTCCCGTCCACACCGGACGATCCGATGCGCGCGGTGCTCGACGGCGTTGCCCGCGGCCGGATCGACCTGCGGCGGGTGGCGCTGTTCTCACACGGCACGACGGTCGCGACCAACGCCCTGATCACCCGCAGTTTCCGACCGGCGGCCATGGTGACCACCCGCGGCTTCCGGGACGTGATCGAGATCCGGGACGGCACCCGGGACGACCTGTGGGACGCCTACGCCGACGTGGCCCCGCCCTACATCCGGCGCCGGGACCGGTTCGAGGTACCGGAGCGGATCGACCAGGCCGGACGGGTGGTGACCCCGCTGGACGAGGACGCGGCGCGGGAGCTGGCCCGGCTGCTGCGCCGGCGCGGCGCGCAGACCGTGGCGGTCTGCTTCGTCAACTCCTACGCCAATCCCGCCCACGAGATCCGGATGCGCGAGATCCTCGAGGAGGAGCTGCCCGGGGCCGCGGTCTCGACCAGCGCCGAGATCCTGCCGGAGATCTTCGAACACGCCCGCTTCACCACGACCGTCGCCAACGCGGTGCTGGCCCCGCTGGTCAGCGGCTACGTCGGCCGGCTGGCCGAGGAGCTGCGCGCGGGCGGCTACACCGAGGACCTGTTGCTGCTGCACTCCGGCGGCGGGTCGATGACCCCGCGCACCGTCGAGCGCTACCCGGTCCGGCTCGCCGCGAGCGGGATCGCGGCGGGCGCGATCGCCGCCCGGCACGTCGCGGCCCAGTGCGGGTTCGCCGACGCGATCGGCCTGGACATGGGCGGCACCAGCACCGACCTGTCGCTGGTGCACGGCGGCGCGCTGCGGATGACCAAGGAGTGGTCCGTCGAGTACGGCCACCCGATCATCTTCCCGTCGATCGAGGTGCTGACGATCGGCGCGGGCGGCGGCTCGATCGCGCACATCGACGACGCCGGGTCGCTGCGCAACGGCCCGCAGTCCGCGGGCGCCGACCCCGGCCCGGCCTGCTACGACGGCGGTGGTGAGCTGGCCACCAACTCGGACGCGAACATGTACCTCGGACGGCTCGGCGACTCCCTGGCCGGCGGGGCGAAGCAGCTGCGTCGCGACCTGGCGGAGAAGGCACTGCGCACCACGGTCGCCGACCCGCTCGCCCTCGGCGTCGACCGGGCGGCCGAGGCGGTGCTGGAGGTCGCGAACGCCAACATGGCCGACGCCGTCCGGCTCATCTCGATCCGCCGGGGTCTGGACCCGCGCGAGTTCGCCCTCGTCGCGTTCGGTGGCGCGGGCGGCCTGCACGGCGCCGACATCGCCCGCGAGCTGAGCATCCCGACCGTGATCGTGCCGCCCAACCCGGGCGTCACCTCGGCGCTGGGCTGCCTGCTCGTCGACATCCGGCACGACCTGTCCGCGATGTTCGGCGGCCGCGCCGACGAGATCGACATCGCCGACTTCGAGGACGCGTTCGGTGGGCTGGAGTCCGAGGCCGCGGCCCGGATGACGGCCGAGGGCGTGGCGGACGCCGACGTCGTCCTGCAGCGGACCGTGTCGATGCGTTACCTCGGCCAGTGGCGATCGCTGCAGGTCGACTGCGGGCGCGGACCCGGTGCGCTGGACGAGGCCGTCGAGCGGTTTCACGAGCAGCACGAGCGCGAGCACGCGTTCCGCCGGGACGACACCCCCGTCGAGATCTACCAGCTGGGGCTCACCGCGATCGGCACGACGCCGAAGCCGTCCTTCCCGGCCCGTCCGGCGGCCGGCGGTGCACCGGCACCGGACCGTCGTCGCCCGGTGCACTTCTCCGGGGCCGGCTGGGTCGACACCGCGGTGTACGACCGGGCCGGCCTGCAGACCGGCCACGCGTTCGACGGCCCGGCCGTCGTCGAACAGCTCGACTCGACCACGCTCGTGCCACCCGGGTGCCGGGCCGAGCTCGACGAGTGGCTCAACATCCGCATCCGGATCGTGGGAGGGAACCGATGACCGACACCCAGCAGGCACCCCTGACCCCGGCCGGGCTCGACCCGGTGACGTTCGAGGTGCTCAAGAACGCCTTCGTCACCGCGGTCGACCTGATGAGCGAGCAGATCATGCGGACCTGCTACTCGTTCGTCATCTACGCCCGCGACTTCTCCTCCGCGCTCTGCGACACCGAGGGCAACACCGTGATGCAGGGCAGCGACGACATCGCGGTGCACGTCGGCACGCTGCACTTCCAGTGCAAGGCGGTGCTGGAGCAGTTCGGCGACGACATCCACCCCGGTGACGTCTTCGCCGTGAACGACCCCTACCGGGGCGGCACGCACTTCAACGACGTCAGCTTCATCCGGCCGATCGTCGTCGACGGCGAGATCCTCGGTTACGCGCAGAACAAGGGGCACTGGGCCGACATCGGCGGGTCCGTGCCCGGCTCGTTCGACGTCAACGCGGGCGAGCACTTCGGCGAGGGCCTGCGGATCACCCCCGTGCGGGTCTGGAGCCGGGGCCGCAGGCTCGACGACGTGACGCAGCTGCTCGTGTCCAACACCCGCTCGCCCTACAGCAGCACCGGCGACCTGAACGCGCAGGCCGAGGCGACCTCGGTGTGCGAGCGGGAGGTGCTGCGGCTGGTCGAGCGGTACGGCCGGGACACCGTCGTCGCGGCGATGACCGGGGTGCAGGACTACGTCGAGCGGCTGGTCCGGGCCCGGCTGGCCGAGCTGCCCACCGGGACCTGGGAGACCGTCGACCATCTCGACGCCGACCCGGGTGCCGGCGAGGGCCTGATCCCGGTGCGGATCCGGATGACGATCGACGCCGACGGCGTGTTCTACGACCTGAACGGCAGCGCGCCGGTGGTGTCGACGTTCCTCAACTCCGGGTACGGAACGACGTTCTCGGCGCTCTACGCGGGGACCAAGACCTTCTTCCCCGAGGTCCCGCTGAACTCGGGCTTCTACCGGGTCGTCCGCGGTGACATCGGACCGGAGGGCACGGTGGTGAACGCCGGCTGGCCCTACGCCGTCACCGGGTTCTGCTCGGGACCCTACGAGAAGCTGATGAACGGGTTGTTCGAGATGTGGTCGGCCGTGATGCCGGAGCGGGCGATGGCGTGCGCGTTCAACCTGGAGTACCTGCTGATCGGCGGCCGGGACGTGCGGACGGCCGATCGCCCCTTCTTCATGTGGTACGACTGGATGGCCGGTGGCTGGGGCGCCCGCGCGACCAAGGACGGGCCCAACGCGTCCTCGCCGGTGTTCGGTCCGGGCCTGGCCGTGCAACCCGTCGAGGGCCAGGAGCGGCTCTCCCCCGTGATCATTACCGAGCACCGGATCGTGCCCGACTCCGGTGGTCCGGGCCTGCACCGCGGCGGCTGTGGCCTGGAGAAGGGCGGCACCCTGACCGACTGCGCCGGCACCGTCATGTCCTACTGCTGCGACCGCGCGCGCTCGGTCACCTGGGGCATCGAGGGCGGTCTGCCCTCGGTCCCGCACGGGGTGTGGCTGAACCGCGGCACCGCCGACGCCCGCTTCCTGGGAGCCACGTTCTCCGGGGTCGAAGTGGGTCCCGGGGACACCTTCACCCGGCCGTCGGCGGGTGGCGGCGGGTTGGGCGATCCGCTGACCCGCGACCCGGCCGCGGTGCTCGAGGACGTCGTCGACGGCTACGTCTCCGTGGACGGCGCCGAGCGCGACTACGGGGTCGTGATCCACCCGATGGACCCGGAGCTGGACCGCTACGAGCTCGACGCCGCGACGACCGGGACGCGGCGGGCGGAGATCCGGGCCGCCCGCCGTTCCTGGCTCGAGAGCGACCCCGAGGAGGTCGCGCGCCGCTACCGGGACGGCGAGCTCGACACCGCCGACCTGGTCCGGCGCTACGGCGTCGTCGTGGACTGGGGCACCGGCGAGCTGCACCCGGACACCACCCGGGAGTATCGCGAGCTGCTGGCGCGCCGCGCCGTCGCGCACTGGACCTGACCCGACCCACCCTTGCCACACCGACCTGGGAGTACACCGAATGTCCGCGTTCTGGCACCCGTTCGCCGCCATGCATTCCGTCCGCGACAGCCGGGTGACGATCACCCGCGGCGAGGACGTCTGGGTCTTCGACGACGCCGGGAACCGCTACCTCGACGGCACCGCGAGCCTCTGGTACGCCAACGTCGGGCACGGCCGCCGGGAGATCGTGGACGCGATCACCGACCAGCTCGGCCGGCTGGAGGCCTACTCGACGTTCACCGACTTCGCGAACGAGCCGGCGCTGGCGCTGGCCGACGAGATCGCCGCGCGGGCCCCGATGGACGACGGCAAGGTGTTCTTCACCAGCGGCGGCGGCGACTCGATCGAGACCGCAGCCAAGCTCGCGCGGGAGTACTTCGCCGCCGTCGGGGAGCCGCAGCGCACCGTGCTGCTGCACCGTGAGCACAGCTACCACGGCACGCACGGCCTGGGGACATCGCTGGCAGGCATCCCCGGAAACCGGCTGGGCGCTCCGTTCACGCCGGACGTCGTGCAGGCCCCGTGGGACGACGCCGCCGGGCTGGAGAAGACGATCGTCGACGTCGGCCCGGAGCGGGTCGCGGCGTTCTTCTGCGAGCCGGTGATCGGCGCCGGTGGGGTGCTGCCGCCACCGGAGGGCTACGTCGAGGCCGCCGCCGAGATCTGCCGCCGGCACGGGGTGCTGTTCGTCGCCGACGCCGTGATCTGCGGCTTCGGCCGGCTGGGCGACTGGTTCGGGGTCGAGCGGTTCGGGGTGCGGCCGGACATCGCGGTGTTCGCGAAGGGCGTCACCGCCGGCTACCAGCCGCTCGGCGGGATCGTCGCGTCCGGCCGGGTCGCCGCCCCGTTCTGGGACGAGCCGGGCCGGGTGTTCCGGCACGGCCAGACCTACGCCGGGCACCCGGCGGCCTGCGCCGCGGGCCTGGCCACGATCGCGCTGCTGGAACGCGACGGCCTCCTCGAGCGGGCGCGCGCACTGGAGTCGCAGCTGCTGGAGCGGCTGCAGGGCATCACCGATCACCCGCTGCTCGACCACGCTCGGGGCGGCGTCGGTGTGCTGGGGGCGCTGGGTCTGGACCCGGACCGGCTCGCCCGGACACCGGACCTGCCGCAGCGGGTGTTCCGCGCGGCCCGCGACCGCGGGGTGCTGATCCGCCCGCTGGGGACGGCGATCGGTTACTCCCCGCCACTGACGACCACCGCCGCGCACCTGGACCTGCTGGCCGAGGCCACCCGGGCCGCGCTGGACGACGTCGCGTGATCGACGCACGGGCGGTGATCCCGGCCACCGGTGACCGCTCCCGGCGCCCGATGCGTGATCACCCGGCCGGAGCGGTGCCGGGCGGGTCACGGCGCATGGTGTGCGCGTCCGCACCGGAGGGCCGGTAGTAGCGCTTCCGGACCCCGACGACCGTGAACCCGCAGGACTCGTAGAGCGTGCGGGCGGGCTCGTTGTCCGTCCGCACCTCCAGGAACACCGTGGCCTGCAGCTGGTCGGCGGCCTCGAGCAGCGTCGCCAGCAGTGCACGGCCGACCCCGTGCCCCTGCCAGGCCGGGTCGACCCCGATGGTGTGGATCTCGGCCTCGGCCTGCGGCGGCCCCGCGACGACGGCGAGCCCGCCGTAGCCGACCAGCTCGCCCCCCGGCCCCCGGGCGGCCCGGTAGAGGTGCCCGGCCGAGACCTCGTCGCGGAACGCCTGCGCGCTCCACGGGTCGTCGCCGGGGAAGAGCAGCTCCTCCAGTTCGGCGCAGCGCTGCGCGTCGGCCCGGTAGAGCGGGCCGACCGTCACGGTCGCGCTCATACCGTGACGCGCTTGCGCCCGGTCGGCTCGACGGCGTCCGGGCGGCGCAGGTAGAGCGGTTCGACCGGGGCGGGTTCCCCTCCGGCGCGGAGCGCGGCGTCGGCCACCCCGACCAGGCCGGCAGGCGTCGCGGCGGCGGGTCCGGTGACCGCGACGCCGAGCCGCTCGGCGAACGCCGGGTCACCGGCGACCGTCCCGACGGCCAGCTCCGGCAGCCGGGCGGCCAGCGCACCGGGCGGTTCCACGGTGGGCCCGGTGAGCCGGCGGGCGGCCGGATCGTAGGCGGCCCAGTACACCTCGCGGCGACGCGCGTCGGTGACCACCAGCAGGTTGTCCGGCCCGGCCTCCGGGTGCCCGGCACCGGGCTCGGCGACCCCGGCCGCAGCGGTCTCGATGCGCGTTCCGCCTGCGCTCCACGCGGTCTCCATGCGCGTTCCGCCCGCGCTCCACGCAGTCTCCATGCGCGTTCCGCCTGCGCTCCACGCAGTCTCCATGCGCGTTCCGCCTGCGCTCCACGCGTGCGCGATCGCGTCGTGCGAGCACACGCCGTGCACCGGCACGTCCAGGGTGTGGCCCAGCGCCGCGGCCGAGGCGATGCCGACCCGCAGCCCGGTGAACGGCCCCGGCCCGGCCCCGACGACGACGGCGTCCACCTCGGGCAGCGACCGGCCGGACTCCGCGCAGAGCGCGCGGACGGCGGGCATGAGCAGCTCACCGTGCCGGCGATCGGCGTGCGCGCGGGACGCCACGACCCGCGGCGCGCCGGAGGCGGGCAGCTCGACCAGCCCGGCGGTCACCATCGCGGTCGCGGTGTCCAGGGCGAGTACCAGCACGGTCGGCCAGCCTACGGGCGCCCGGCCCGGCGCAGCGTGGCGACCCGGGTCTCGTCGTCGCGGCGTTCCAGGACGACCTCGACCGCGGAGGACGCGAGCCGGTCGGCCACCCCGCTCCCCCACTCGACGGCGACGACCGCCCGGTCCAGCTCGGTGTCCAGGTCCAGGTCGTCGAGCTCCGCGGCGACGTCGGTCGCCGTGCCGTCCGCCCCCGCCCCGCCGAGGCGGTAGGCGTCCACGTGCACCAGGGCCGGACCGTCGCCGGCGGGCGGGTGCTCGCGGGCGATCACGAACGTCGGCGACGCGACGGGGCCGGTCACCTCGAGCCCGCGGGCCAGCCCGCGGACCAGCGCGGTCTTGCCCGCCCCGAGCGGCCCGGCGAGCAGCAGGACGTCCCCTGCGACGAGCTCGCGGCCGAGCTCCGCGCCGAACGCCTCGGTGTCGGCGACCGTGGGCAGCTCCCGGTGCACCGGGTCGCCGCCCGACGCCGGGACCAGGGGCCGGTGGGTCACGCCGGGCCCTTCCGGCCGCGACGCGCCCGCGGGCCGGGCATCCCGCGGCCGAGCCGGCCGGTCGGGCCCTTCGCACCGCGGCTCCGCGCACCGTCGCTCGTCGTCCCGCCGCGCTTCGCGCCGGTCCCCTTCGCGGCAGCACCCTTCGTGCCGGCACCCTTCGCGACAGCACCCTTCTCGTCGGCGCCCTTCGCGTCTGCGCTTTTCGTGCCGGCGCCCTTCTCGTCGGCGCCCTTCTCGTCGGCGCCCTTCGCGTCGGCGCCCTTCGCACCGGCGCCCTTCGCGGCGCCGTCCTCGGTCGCCCCGGTGCCCGCCACGCCGTTCTTCGGCGTGCCGTTACCCGCCGTGCCGTTCTTCGTCGTGCCGCGCTTCGCACGAGCCTTCCACCGGCCGCCGCGGGTGCGCTCGGTGCTGCGTTCGACCAGGTCCCCGAGCTCGTGGGCGACCTTCTCCGGCTGCTCCAGCATCGGCATGTGCCCGACCCCGGGCAGCCGGACCAGCCGGGCGGTCGGGATCGCGTCGGCGATCGCCTCGCTGTGCCGGAACGGGATGATCCGGTCGGCGTCCCCGGCCAGCACCAGCACCTCGGAGCCGGACAGTCCGGGCAGCGCGGCCAGCCGGTCGTGCGTGCCGAGGGTGTCGACGAAGTCGGTGAGCGCCCCCACCGCGTTCGAGTCGATCATGGTGTCGACGAGGTCGACCATCCGCGGGTCGACCTGCCGGTCGCCGTAGGCGAACCGCTTCGTGATCGCCCAGATGACGTCGCCGAGCGCGCGCCGTCCGGTCTCGACGAGCGTCGGCTGCCAGGCCGCGAGCCCGCCGAGGGCCCGGGTCACCGGGTTGCGCCGGGACAGGAACGTGCCGGGCAGCCCGGAGCGGCTCGCCACCTCCCCGGCCGACGTCGCGACCAGCGCGACCCCGGCAACCCGCTCGTGAAACAGCTCCGGGTGCTGCTCGGCGAGGGCCATCACCGACATGCCGCCCATCGAGTGCGCCACCAGCAGCAGTGGCCCCTCCGGGGCCAGGGTGCGGATCACCGCGGCCAGGTCCCGGCCGAGCTGCTCGATCGTGCAGGACTCGGCCGGCGCCCGCTCGGAGCGGCCGTGGCTGCGCTGGTCGTAGAGCACCATCCGCACCGACGGCCCGGACAGCCCGGCCAGGAACGGCCGCTGCTCCTGCCAGGTCCGCCGGTCCAGCGCGAACCCGTGCACCAGGACGACGGTGAGCCCGGGCTGCGACCCGTCGGCCGGCCCGACCTCCTCGCAGGCGATCCGGACGCCGTCGTCGGCGGTCACCGAGCTCTCCTCGCCGAGCGCCCCGGCCGGAGGTGCCCCGCCGTGCTCGGCCATCTCGGTGGCCAGGGTGCGCCGTGCCGTGGCGATCCGGCGGCGCTGGGTGGCCACCCCGACGCCGGCCGCGGCGCCCGCCGCGCCGACCAGGCCACCGGCGACCCCGGCGACGGTCCATCCCCTGCGGCTCATCCGCTCCTCCCACCGGTCACGGACCGCCGCACCCGGCCCTTGATTCCGGTGACGATCTCGTAGTGGATGGTGCCGAGCTCGTCGGCCCACTCCCGTGCCGTCGGCCCGTTCCCGGCGCCGGTGCCGAACAGCTCGACCGGGTCGCCGACCGTGACCGGCAGCTCCCCCGGCGCCCCGCAGTCGACGACGAACTGGTCCATGCAGACCCGCCCGGCCACCGGCCGGACCGTCCCGGTCCCGGTGCCGGTGCCGCCGAACCGCACCCGCATCCGGCCGCCGTTGTTCAGCCGGCGCGGGACGCCGTCGGCGTAGCCCAGCGGGACCAGCGCCAGCACCCGCTCGGCGGGCGCCGTCCACTCGTGGCCGTAGGAGACGCGCTCCCCCGCCGGAACCGTCTTGACCAGCGCGACCCGCCCGCGCACCGTCATCGCCGGGCGCAGCGGGCTGTCGGCCGGTTGCGCGATCGGGTCCAGGCCGTAGGCGGCGATGCCCGGCCGGACCAGGTCCAGGTGCAGATCCGGACGGGTCAGCGTGGCCGCGGAGTTGGCCAGGTGCAGCAGCGGGGCGTGCCCGCGGCTGCGGACGTGCGCGGCCGCGGAGTGCAGCCGGGCCGCCTGCGCGTCGATGCTGGGGTCGCCGGGCTCGTCGGCGCGGGCCAGGTGCGACCACACCGCGGTCAGCTCGGCGAGCTCCCCGGCCGCGATGACGTCGTCGACCAGGGCCGGCCACTCGCCGGGCGGGCAGCCGTTGCGGCCCAGCCCGGTGTCCGCCTTGAGGTGCAGCCGGGCCGGTCGGCCTGCGGCCCGCGCCCCGGCCAGGACGGCGGCCAGGTGCTCGCGGGAGGACACGCCCAGCTCGACGTCCGCGGCGACCGCGGCGGCGAAGTCCTCGTCGGGCAGGTGCAGCCAGCTCAGCAGCGGCGCGGTGATCCCGGCGCCCCGGAGTGCGAGGGCCTCGTCCAGGGTGGCGACGCCGAGCCGGTCGGCCCCGGCCTCCAGCGCGGCCCGGGCGACCCCGGCGGCCCCGTGCCCGTAGCCGTCTGCCTTGACCACGATCATCGTCGCGGCCCCGGATGCGGCGGCCCGGTCGGCGAGCAGCGTGACGTTGTGCCGCACCGCGTCCAGATCGACGACGGCCTCGGCCCGCGGCACGCCGAGGGCGTGCCCGGGAGCGGGGTCGGTTGCAGGCAACACGGCCGCGATCATCGCATCCCGGACCCGCCCACCGGCGTCCCGCGTCCGCCGCGGGCGGGCGTCCCGGCCGCCCCGGCCGCGGCGCGCACGCCGCGGATCGCGTCCGGGAGCGCGGCCTGCAGCGCCGACGCCGGGGCCGGTACCGGCGGCGACCCGTGCGCATGCGCGGCGAGGGTCGCGGCGCGGGCGTGCACCAGCGTCGCGCAGCCGGCCGCCCACCAGGGCTCCAGCCCGGCCGCGAGCAGCGCGCCGATCATGCCGGTGAGCACGTCCCCGGAGCCGGCCGTCGCCGCCCAGGAGTCCCCGGCCGGGTCGACCAGGGCCCGCCCGTCCGGCGCCGCGACGACGGTGGCGTGCCCCTTGAGCAGCACCGTCACCCCCAGCTCGGCCGCGGCCCGGCGGGCCGCGCCGATCCGGTCGGTGCCCACCTCGCCGGCGATCCGGGCGAACTCCCCGGCGTGCGGGGTGAGCACGACCGGTTCGCCGGCGACCCGGTCCCGCAGGTCGGCGTGCTCGGCCAGCAGGGTGATGCCGTCGGCGTCCACGCAGGTCGGAACCCCGCGGTGGAGCACCGCCTCCAGCACCGACCGGCCGCCGTCGCCGGTGCCGATACCCGGCCCGACCGCCCAGGCCTGGGTGCGTCCGGCGTCGGTGATGTCACCGGTCGCGACGATCTCCGGCCGGTGCCTGCGGACCTCGTCGGCGGCCGACCCGGCGAACCGGACCATCCCGGACGTGCTGAGCGCGGCCGCCCCGGCAGCGAGCACGGCGGCGCCCGGGTAGGTGGCCGAGCCGGCCGCGATCCCGACGACGCCCTGGGAGTACTTGTCGTCGTCCGGGCCGGGGACCGGCCAGCGGATCCCGGCGTCGGCGTCGTCGAGCAGCCAGGCGTGCGGTTCGCCCAGGTACGGGCCGAGCCCGAAGTCGACCAACCGCACCGGGCCGCAGACCGGCGCGGCCAGGGCGTGCACCGCCTTGCGGGTGCCGAACGTGACGGTGCGGGCGGCCCGCACATGCGGGCCGTCGGTGCCACCGGTGTCGGTGTCGACGCCCGACGGCAGGTCGCAGGCCACGATCGGGACCCCGGCGTCGTCGGCGGCGGCGACCAGCGCCGGGGCGGGGTCGCGCAGCCCGGGTCGCCCGGAGATCCCGACGATGCCGTCGACCACGACATCGGCGTCGGCGACCCGCGCACGCGCGTCGTCGAGGGTGTCGTCGGTGACGGGCAGCACGCGGCCGCGGGCCGCCCGCAGGGCGGCCAGGCCGGCCGGGTGCGCGCGGTCCGGGACGAGCAGCAGCGCCGTGACGTGCGCGCCGCGCCGGCGCAGCCCGGCCCCGGCCCAGAGGACGTCGCCGCCGTTGTCCCCTGCGCCGACCAGCAGCACCACCCGGCGTCCGTAGCCGGCGCCGAGGAAACCCCGGACGTGCGCCGCCAGCCCGGCGGCGGCGCGGCGCATCAGGACCCCGTCGGCGACGGTCGCCTGCATCGCGCCCTCGGCGGCGCGGACCTGGTCCGCGGTATAGACCCCGTTCACGCCCGCCGACGGTAGCCGCTCACCCGCGCGACGGCTTACTCCACCGTGACGGACTTGGCCAGGTTGCGGGGCTTGTCGACGTCGTAGCCGCGGGCCCGGGCGATCTCCGCGGCGATCACCTGCAGCGGGATCGTCGCCACCAGGGGCTGCAGCAGCGTCGGGACGGCGGGGAGCTCGAAGAGGTGGTCGGCGAACGGCCGGACCGTCTCGTCCCCGGTCTCGGCGATCACCACGGTCCGCGCCCCGCGGGCCTTGATCTCCTGGATGTTCGACAGCAGCTTCGAGTGCAGCACGGCCCGGCCCTTCGGCGACGGCATCACGACGACGACCGGCAGGCCGTCCTCGATCAGCGCGATCGGGCCGTGCTTGAGCTCGCCTGCCGCGAACGCCTCGGCGTGCATGTAGGCGAGCTCCTTGAGCTTGAGCGCGCCCTCCAGCGCCACCGGGTAGCCGACGTGCCGGCCCAGGAACAGCACCGCCTTCGACGGCGCCAGCTCCTGACCGAGCGCACGGGCCTCGCCGAGCGACTCCAGCACCTCGGCGACCGCGGACGGGATGGCCTCGAGCTGCTCGAACTCGCGGACCACCTCGTCCGGGTACTTGGTGCCGCGGGCCTGGGCGAGGGCCAGGCCGACCAGGTAGTTCGCCGCGATCTGGGCGGTGAACGTCTTGGTCGCCGCGACCCCGATCTCCGGGCCGGCGTGGGTGTAGATCACCGCATCGGACTCGCGGGGGATCTGCGCGCCGTTGGTGTTGCAGATCGCCAGCACCCGGGCCTTCTGGTCCTTGGCGTGCCGCAGCGCCTCCAGGGTGTCCGCGGTCTCGCCGGACTGCGAGATGGCGACGACCAGCGTGGACCGGTCCAGCACCGGATCCCGGTAGCGGAACTCCGAGGCCAGCTCGATCTCCACCGGCAGCCGGGTCCAGTGCTCGATCGCGTACTTCGCGAGCATCCCGGAGTGGTAGGCGGTACCGCAGGCGACGACGAAGACCTTCTCCACGTCGCGCAGGTCCTGGTCGGTGAGGCGCTGCTCGTCGAGGACGATCCGCCCCTCGACCAGGTGCCCGCGCAGGGTGTCGGCGATCGCGGCCGGCTGCTCCTCGATCTCCTTGAGCATGAAGTAGTCGTGGCCGCCCTTCTCGGCGGCGGCCAGGTCCCAGGTCACCCGGAACGGGTTGACCTCGACCGGCTGCCCGTCGAGGTCGGTGACGTCGTAGCCGTTCCGGGTGATCGTCACGACCTGGTCCTGACCCAGCTCGACGGCGTCGCGGGTGAACTCGATGAACGCCGCGACGTCCGAGGCCAGGAACGTCTCGCCCTCACCCAGGCCGAGCACCAGCGGCGACGAGCGCCGGGCGGCGACGATCCGGTCCGGGTCCGCCGCGTGCGTCACCACCAGGGTGAACGCGCCCTCCAGCCGGCGGGCGACGGCCCGGACGGCGGCCGGCAGGTCGCCCCGGGCGTCCTCGGCGCCGGCGAGCTCGCCGGCGAACGCGAGCGCGACCAGGTGCGCGGCGGTCTCGGTGTCGGTGTCGGACTCGGCCCAGATGCCGCGCGCCTCCAGCTCGGCGCGCAGCTCCATGAAGTTCTCGATGATGCCGTTGTGCACGACCGCGACCTGGCCGTCGCTGCTGCGGTGCGGGTGCGCGTTGCGGTCGTTCGGCGGTCCGTGGGTGGCCCAGCGGGTGTGCCCGATCCCCGACGTGCCCGCGAACCGTTCCCGGCCGACCTCGTCGACCCGCGCCTCCAGGTTCGCCAGGGCCCCGGCCCTGCGCTCGATCAGGAGGCCCCCGTCGAGCGGAAGGGCGACACCGGCCGAGTCGTAGCCCCGATACTCCAGACGGCGGAGCCCGCCGAGGACGACGTCGAGTGCGACCTGATGACCGACGTAACCGACGATGCCACACATGCCGTTGAGGGTATCGGCGCCGGTTTCGTGATCTTCCGACGCAGGGTGCCCGGCGCGGCACGCCGGGTGCTATGGCGTGTCGGGCGGAGCACGACCGGCCCCGGTACGGTGCGCCTCGTGGCCCGGAGCAGCGTGACCCGCCCCCCGTCGATGAAGGGGGCCAAGGACGCCCTCGGTGTGCTCTCCCGGCTCGGTCCGCACCAGGTCCGCCACGGCGACCTCGGTCTGGTCGGCCTCCCGGGGATCGTCTACACCCCGGCGGAGGGCTCGCAGCTGCCCGCGGTCGTCCTGGGACACGCCTGGATGCAGCCGGTCCGGCGCTACCACGAGCTGCTCCGCCACCTCGCGACCTGGGGGTTCGTCGCCGCCGCGCCGAACACCCAGCGGGGACCGGTGCCGAGCGTCTCCCGGTTCGCCGCCGACCTGAACACCGCGCTCGACGTGTGCTGCGGCGTCCGCCTCGGCGACGGCCGGATCAGCGTCGACGCCCGGCGCACCGCGCTGATCGGGCACGGCACCGGTGGCGGTGCGGCGCTGCTGGCCGCGGCCGCCCGGGAGCGGCTGGGTGCGGTCGTCACGCTGGCGCCGTCCCAGGTGCGCCCGTCGGCGATCGAGGCCGCCGGCCGGGTGACCGCACCGACGCTGCACCTGGCCGGGGCCGCCGACTCGCTGGCCCCGTCCGAGGGGCACGCCGAACCGATGGCGCGCGCGGCCGGCGGCGAGGCCTGGGTCCGCTCCCTCGAGAAGGCCGGGCACCTCGGCTTCTGCGAGGGCCGGCACTGGTCGAGCGTCCTGCTCCAGAACGGCCCGCAGCACCGGACCCGCAAGCTGGCCCGGGCGCTGATCACCGCGTTCCTGATGGAGCGGCTGCTGGGCGAGAAGCGGGTCTCCGCGCTGACCTCCGGCGACGTCCCGGGTGCCCCGCTGGTGGACCTCACCCCGCCCGACGACGAGCGGGACGACGACGGCCGCGACAGTGGCAGCCTCGGCGACCTGCTCCTGCCCGCCGGTCGCAGCTAGCCGGTCCGGCCCGGGTCGACCGGGGCGAACGGCGGCAGCAGCGGGGCGACGACGCCGCGCCGGTCCGTACTGCGGCTGCCGGTAGGACCGCCGAGCCGGAGGCCGGTACCGGACGGCCCGGAGCCCGCGCCGTACACCGGGTCCCGGTCCACCGCTGGGTCGCGAGCCGTCGGCGCCGGATCCGCCGCGGCCCGGTCCGCCGCGTCGTCCGCGCGGCGGAGGGTCTCCCGCCGGACCAGTTCCAGGCGGTCGGACCACTCGCGACCGGCCGGCTCGTCCCAGGCCGCCGCGATCGCCGCGGGCAGGCCGGTGAGACGGCGCGCGGTGTCGTCGAGCAGCTCGGCGAGGTGGCGGAGCGCGACCCCCTGTTCCGCGAACCCGCTCACCGGGTGAGCGGTTCCGTGGACGAACCCTCCGCGGGCGCCCCGGGGCCGGGCACGGACGGCCCCGGGGTGGGTGGTCCGGGATCCGCCTCCGGGGGAGCCGCGGTGGCGTGGAGGCCGGTGGCCGGCTCCCGGAAGCCGGCGGCCGCCTCGGCATCGGCGGCGCGCCCGGTCGCGGCGGCGCGGGCGACCGCCGTGGCCACCGCATCCAGCTCGTCGGCGATCCGGGCGACCACAGTGGCAGTGACAGCGGTGGCGGGGACAGCGGTGGCGGGGACAGCGGGGCCGGCCCCGTGGTCGTCGCGGGCGGTGCCCCGGCCCGCGGCCGACACCCCCCCGGCGAGGTCGCGCAGCAGGTGAGCGATCCGGTCCAGCTCGTCGGGGTCCCGGGACAGGTCGGCGCACACACCGGTCAGGGTCCGCCGGGGCCCCGGTGACCGGACCCGGCCCCGCGGCGAGCGTCGCGATCGCGAACCACGCCCGGAACGCCGACGGGGCCGCCGCACGGTGTGCGACGGCCCCGCAGGCGTACGGATCCGCGGTCAGCGGACGGCGGCGACCACCTCGGCCAGGCGGGCCGCGGTGGACCGGGCCTCGTCCTCGGTCGGTGCCTCCACCATCACCCGGACCAGCTGCTCGGTTCCGGACGGGCGCAGCAGCACCCTGCCGGTCTCGCCCAGCTCGGCCTCGGCCTTCGCGACCGCCTCGGCCACCTCGGCTGAGCCGGCGACGGCGTCCTTGTCGGCCACGGCGACGTTCTGCAGCACCTGGGGGAGCACCGTCACGACCCCGGCCAGCTCGGCCAGCGACGAGCCGGTCGAGGCCATCCGCGACATCAGCCGCAGCGCGGTGAGCAGCCCGTCGCCGGTGGTGGCGTGCCCGGGCAGCACCACGTGCCCGGACTGCTCGCCGCCGAGGCTGAACCCGCCCTCGCGCAGCCGCTCCAGCACGTACCGGTCGCCGACCTTGGTGGTGTCGAGGATGATCCCGGCCTCGCGCATCGCCAGGTGCAGGCCGAGGTTGCTCATCACCGTGGCGACCAGGGTGTCGTGGGCGAGCTCGCCGGCGTCGCGCATCGCGAGCGCGAGCACCGCCATGATCTGGTCCCCGTCGACGACGGTGCCCGCCGCGTCGACCGCGAGACAGCGGTCGGCGTCCCCGTCGTGGGCGATGCCCAGGTCCGCGCCGTTCTCGACCACGGCGTGGCGCAGCGGGCCGAGATGGGTGGAACCGACGCCGTCGTTGATGTTGAGTCCGTCGGGCTCGGCATGCAGGGCCAGCACCTCGGCACCGGCCTGCCGGTAGGCCTCCGGCGCGGCGAGCGAGGCCGCCCCGTGCGCGCAGTCGACGACCACCCGCAGGCCGGACAGCGAAACGTCCTCGCCGCCGGCCCCGGCGGCGCCGAGCAGGTGTCCGACGTAGACGTCGGTGGCGTCCGGCGCGTCCCAGACGCGACCGATCCCGTCCCCGGTCGGCCGGTCGGCCGCCGGGGCCCCCAGCCCGCGCTCGATCGCGTCCTCGAGGTCGTCGGGCAGCTTGTGCCCACCGGCCGCGAACAGCTTGATGCCGTTGTCCGGCATCGGGTTGTGCGAGGCCGAGATCATCACGCCGAGGTCCGCACCGGCCTCCGCGACCAGGTGCGCGACGCCCGGGGTGGGCAGCACGCCGACCCGGATCGCGTCCGCGCCGGCGGAGGTCAACCCCGCGACGACCGCGGCCTCCAGCATCTCGCCGCTGGCCCGGGGGTCGCGACCGACGACCGCGACGGGCCGGCGGACCGTGCCGTCGGGTTGGCGGCCGTTCGAGAGGGTCCGCGCAGCCGAGGCACAGACACCAACGGCGAACTCCGGAGTGAGGAGTTCGCCGTTGGCCAGGCCGCGGACGCCGTCGGTTCCGAAGAGGCGAGGCATCCGGGCTGCGATCAGCGCTTGGAGTACTGGGGCGCCTTGCGGGCCTTCTTGAGGCCGTACTTCTTGCGCTCGACGGCGCGGTCGTCCCGGGTGAGGAAGCCGGCCTTCTTCAGGGCCGGCCGGTCCTCGGAGTCCAGCTCGGCCAGCGCGCGGGCGATGGCCAGGCGCAGCGCGCCTGCCTGGCCCGCGGTGCCGCCACCACGCAGGATCGCGAAGATGTCGAACCGCTCGGTCTTCTCGACCGTGGTCAGCGGGTCCTTGACGACCTGCTGGTGCAGCTTGTTCGGGAAGTACGTCTCGAGCGGCTTGCCGTTCAGCGCGAACTGGCCGGTACCGGGGCGCAGGCGCACCCGGACGACGGCCTCCTTGCGACGGCCGACGGTCTGCACCGGCCGGTCGCCCAGCACGGGCGCCTCGGCGGCGAAGCTGTCGGCGTCGAACTCGGAGGAGCCTCCGATGGAGTAGTCGACCTCGCCGACGGTCTCGCCGAGAGCCTCACCGAGAGTCTCGGTCAACTCGGTCTCGGGGGCCTCGCTGTCGGTCACCTCGGTCTCGACCGCGTCGACGACCTCGTCGGGTCCGTTCTCGGGGCTGCTCACGAACTGTCCCTCTTCGTTGTTCGGGGTGGTCACTGGCTGACCTGGGTGATCTCGAACGGCTGCGGCTTCTGGGCCTCGTGCGGGTGCGCCGGGCCGGCGTAGACCTTCAGCTTCTTCGCCATGGCGCGGCCGAGCTTGTTCTTCGGCAGCATGCCCTTGATCGCCTTCTCGACGAGGCGGTCCGGGTGGGTCTCCAGCATCTCGCCGGCCGACCGCGAGCTCAGACCACCCGGGAAGCCGGAGTGGTGGTAGACGTGCTTGTCCTGGTGCTTGCTGCCGGACAGCGAGATCTTCTCGGCGTTGATGACCACGACGAAGTCGCCGTTGTCGACGTGCGGCGCGTAGGTCGGCTTGTGCTTGCCGCGCAGCAGCGTGGCGGCGTGCGTGGCGAGCCGACCGAGGCGCACGTCGTCGGCGTCGATCACGTGCCAGGCGTGGGTGATGTCGCCGGGCTTCGGGCTGTACGTGGGCACGGATCTACCTCGTCGTCGTTCTCGGCTTCGGTGGGCGGCACCGGCAAGTCGGTTCCGGCCCACGCTGGGTGTCTCTGGTCCTCAACGTGCCGCTGGTGGACGCCGGAGGGACGCTGTTCCCGACGATGAACGCCGATCACACAGCGCCCGCGGGTCTCCACCGCTGCACAACGAGAGTCGAGAATACCCGCCGGTCCGCAGGGCGGGTACGCGGGGTGGTCCCGCCGGTGCCCGCACACCCGCCCCGCGGCCGTCGTGGCCTGGTGCTCAGGTGCGCCAGCGGGCGGCGTTGGCCTGCTCGGTCCGACGGTACGCGTCGTTCGCCTGGCCCAGTGCGACGCCGATCCGGGTCAGCGTGTCGTTCAGGCCGGCCGCGGAGGTGTCCCACTTCTGCTGGACGGCCTGGTAGTCGGCCGCCGCCTGACCGGTCCAGGTGCCGACCATCGGGGCCAGGTAGCGCTTCAGGTCGTCGAGCTGGGTGCGGATCCGGCCGGCCGTCGCGGCGACGTTGGTCCGGGCCTCCTCCAGCGCGCCGAACGTGACCTTGATCTCCGGTGTGCCCATCGTGGCTCCCTCCTCCTCAGCCGAGCGCCGACGTGATCGCCGACATCGCCCCGGCCTGTTCCTGCTCGCGCTGCTCGTAGTCGACGCGGGAGCCCTGCAGGGCGCCGCCGATGGTCTGCAACGAGTCGTTGAGCCGGCGGGCCTCGGTGTCCCAGCGCTCCATCAGCTGGGCGAACTGCACCGCCGCCTGCCCGGACCACGTCCCGGCCAGCGGCACGAGCCTGCCGCGCAGCGCCGCCAGCTCCCCGGCGACCTGCTCGTTCACCGCCTGCACGTGCCCGGCCGCGCGGGCCATCTCCTCGGTCGTCGTGCCGAACCCGTCGGCCATACGCCTCACCTCGTCCCGGTCGCGCCCGGGCGGCCCGCGCCGCCCGGGGCCGTGGACGGTGCTGTCCCCGGCGCGCGCAGCGTCCCGGCCCGGCGTCGTGGCCGGGCGCGTTCCCCCGGGGCCGTTCGCAGGAGGGAACGCCGCGCCGGTGCCGCCGCCATCCGGTACCGCTGCCATCCGGTACCGCCGTGGGAGATGTCCCGAGGGGCACCCTCGTTGGTGCCGGCGTCCCGAGGGTGCCCCTCCGGACCCGGTCAGGGCGCGCGGCGCAGCGACGCGACGACGGTGACGCACGCCGGCCCGGGTCCCGGCTCGGCGGCCGGGCGGCGGCAGCCCGCGAGGAGCTGGTCGGTGCCGTCCAGGAGCACGTGCCAGTCGGTGACCGTGCCGGCGTCGCGCTGGGTGTAGCCGAACAGCTCCCGCCCACCGACAGCCCGCGGCTCCGGGCCGGTGACGCCCGGTTCCCCGGCCAGCAGCGCGGCCAGCTCCCGGGCCGCCCGGACGGGTTCCCGGCCGGCGTCGTAGCCGAGCGGGCTGCGTTCCAGGACGATCAGGTCGGCGCCGTCCGGGCGACCGGCCGGGGTCAGCAGGGTGCGCATCCGGGCCGGGTTCCCGCCGGTGTGTTCCCAGCCGTCCGGCAGCGTCGCCGCGTACCCGTACTGGACGACGGCCGGTGCGCCCGGGACCGCCGCCGGGACCGTCCGCCCGCCGAGCAGGCCCGCGACGACCAGCGCCGCACCGAGCAGCGCGACGCCGGGCAGCACGACGCCCGGGACCGACCGGCGGCGGCGCGGTGGCCCGGGTCCGGCAGCCGCCGCGGCCGGCGCCGCCGGATCGGTGGTGCGCGTCGGCGGCGCCACTACGGACGGGGGCTCCATGGTCGGCGGCCCGGCTGTCGACCGCCCGGTGGACGGTGACTCCGTGATCGGCGGCCCGGCGGACTGCGGCTTGACGAGGCGCAGACCCGCGCCGAGCAGGGCCGCACCGAGGACGGCGGCCGTGGCCGGGCCCGCCCCGTCGACGGCGGCCGGGTCGTCGTCCGACAGCGGTCCCGCCGGCCGGACCGGACAGGGCACCGCGGCCTCGACGGCGGCTGCGAGGCCGGGCGTCCCGGCGTGCTCGCCGGCCAGCACGACCTCCCGGCAACCCGACCCGCGCACCGCACCGGAGCTCCAGCGGGCGACCCCGGCCCACCGGTCGGCGGTCGATCCGGCTCCCGGCACGGGCGGGAACCGGCCGGACGAGGACGGAGCGAGCGGGGCCGGGCCGGGTGGGAGCGGTCCGGGCACGAGCGGACCGGGCACCGGCGTCACCACGGCTCCGCACACCAGCCACCCGCGGAGTCCGGCGGGATCGGCGTCCAGCACCAGCACCGGCCCCGGCGGGGCGGCCGGTCCGGTCGCGAGCACCGCCGCGGCGAACGGCACCGGGAGCACCCGCGGTTCCCCGGGGAACGGCACCGGCCCGGCAGCCGTCTCCCCCACCAGCACGACGACGGCCGGCGGCACGTCCCCGAGGTACCCGGCGACGGCCTCGCCCGGCGCCGTCCCGTCCGGGAGCGCGACGAGCAGCGTCACCCCGCCGTCGTCGGCGGCGGCCAGCAGCATCCCGGACGGCGTCGCGTGCACCGCGGCGGCGCCATTCATCCCGGGTCGGGTTCGGCCCAGGCCAGGTGCATCCGGCGGGTGCCGTGCCTGCGGTCCACCAGCACCGTGCGGCCGGGTGGCAGCGGGCCCGGCTTGGTGCGTTCCAGCAGCGGGCCCTCGTCCGGACTGCCGGAACCGACCAGTCCGGGGGCGCCGAGCTCGCGCAACCGGCCCAGCACCGGGTCGAACATCGCCCGCGCGGAACCGCCGGTCCGGCGGGCGAGGACCACGTGCAGGCCGACGTCGCGGGCCTGCGGCAGGTACTCGGCCAGCACCTGCAGCGGGTGCCCGCCGGGGCTGCCGGTGGACGGGGCGACCAGGTCGTAGTCGTCGACCAGCAGCCACACGTCCGGACCGGTCCACCAGGACCGTTCGCGCAGCTCACGCGCGGTGACCTCGGACCCGGGGAGCCGCCGGCCGAGCGAGCCGGCGATGTCCGCGGCGGCCTGCGCGGTCGCCGCCGCGGTGGAGGTGTGCGCGAGCACGTGCTCCGTCGGCACCCCGCCGAGCAGGGTCCGCCGGTGGTCGACGACGACGATCCGGGCCCGGTCGGGCGTCCACCGCGCGGCGATCCCGCGGGCGAGAAGACGTAGCAGGTTCGTCTTGCCGCCGCCGGCGTCGGCGAAGCAGAGCAGGTGCGGCTCGGCCGGGTCCAGCTCGACGGTGCCCAACCGGTCCTCGTCGACCCCCAGCGCGGGCCCGCTGCCCGGCCCGGGCGGGAGGTCCCGGACGGAGATCCGTTCGGGCAGCAGCCGCACCGGGGCCGTCCGCGCACCGGCCCACCCGGACGCGAGGGCCGGCGCGGGGTCGGTCCCGGCGTCGTCCAGCGCAGGCGCGGCGAGCACCGCGGGCTCGCCGTCCGGGGCCAGGCCGTGCCCGGGCCGGGCGGGGACGGCCGCGGCCCGGCGGCGGTCGGTCTCGGAGTCGGCGGGGTCGCCGAGCCGCAGCTCCAGCCGGCTGCCGAGCTGGTCCTTGAGCGCCGGCCGGAACTCGGCCCAGCGACCCGCGGACACCGCGAGGTGCACGCCGTAGGCCAGGCCGGTCGCGGCGAGCTCGGTGAGCCGGTCGTCGAGGTCGTCGAACCCGGTGCGCAGCGCCCCGTAGCCGTCGACGACCAGCAGCAGGTCGGAGCCCGGCTCGCCGGGCAGCTCGCCGGCCGCGCGTCGGGCCCGGAACGCCTCCACCGACGAGATCCGGTGCTCGGCGAACAGCCGCTCCCGGCGCTCGACGGCCGCCGCGACCTCGGCCACCACCCGCCGGACCAGGTCCGGGTGCCGCCGGTCGGCGACCGTCCCGACGTGCGGCAGCCCGGCCAGCGGGCCGAGCGTCCCGCCACCCAGGTCGAGCACGTGCACCGCCAGCTCGTCCGGGGTGTGGGTGAGCGCCAGCGCAGTCACGCAGGTGCGCAGCGCGGTGGACTTCCCGGACCGCGGCCCGCCGACGACGGCGAGGTGCCCGGCCGCGCCGGCCAGGTCCACCACCAGCGGATCCCGGCGCTGCAGGTACGGCCGGTCGACCAGGCCGACCGGGGCGAGCAGCCGGCCCACCGGGCCGGGTGCCTGCAGGCCGCGGCCCGGGCGCAGCACCGGGGTGCCCAGGACCGCCGTCAGCGGGGGCGGTTCGGTCAGCGGCGGCAGCCACACCCGGTGCGCCCGGGGGCCCGGCCCGGAGACGGCGGCCACGACCCCGTCCAGCACGCTCGGCGCCGCGGCCTCCCGGCCGGTCTGCGGGGCCGGCGTCGTGGGGCCGGCGGGCAACGTCACCGGCGTTCCGCGGAACGGCAGCACCCGCGCCCGGATCCCGCCGGTCCCGGAGCGCCGGGTCGCCGGCAGCTCCTCCGGCCCGGAGACGTAGGCGGCCCGGAACCGGACGAGCTCGTCGGTGCCCGCCGACAGGTACGCCGAGCCGGGCGTGGGCGGGAGCAGGTGCGCGTCCGGGACCCCGAGCACCGCCCGGGACTCGGCGGCGGAGAACGTGCGCAGCGCGATCCGGTACGACAGGTGCGACTCCAGCCCGCGCAGCCGCCCCTCCTCGAGCCGCTGCGAGGCCAGCAGCAGGTGGATGCCCAGCGACCGGCCGAGCCGGCCGACGGTGACCATCAGGTCGATCATCTCCGGGCGTTGCGCGAGCAGCTCGGAGAACTCGTCCACCACGACCAGCAGCGACGGCAGCGGCGGCAGGTCCGCACCGGCCGCCCGCGCGGCCGCGTAGTCGGCCGCACCGGTCAGGTTGCCCGCCGCGCGCAGCACCTCCTGCCGCCGGGTGATCTCCCCGGCCAGCGCGTCGGCCATCCGGTCGACCAGTGTGAGCTCCTCGGCCAGGTTGGTGATCACGGCCGAGACCTGCGGCAGGCCGGCCAGCCCGAGGAACGTCGCGCCGCCCTTGAAGTCGACCAGCACCAGGTTCAGCTCGTCCGCCCCGGTCGCCGCGACGAGGCCGAGCACCAGCGTCCGCAGCAGCTCCGACTTCCCCGACCCCGTCGCACCGATGCACAGCCCGTGCGGGCCGGCGCCGCCCTGCGCGGACTCCTTGAGGTCCAGCAGCACCGACCGGCCTGCGTCGTCGGTGCCGAGCGGGACCCGCAACCGCTCGGCGGGACCGCGTCGGGCGCGCAACGCGGCGATCCGGTCCGGGCGGACCGCGTCCAGCCCGAGCAGCGACGGCAGCCCGGCCGGCCCGGAGGCCGCGGGCCCGGCGGGGTCGCCGTCGCCGTCCGGCCGGTAGCGGGCCAGCCGCCGGGCCAGTGCCCGCGCCTCGGCGACGGTGACCCCGTCCGGGACACCGACCGGCGTGCCACCGGGCCCGCCGCGGCGCAGCGTGCGCACGCCGTCCGGGCCGGTACCGACGGCCAGCCGCAGCACCGACGCGGCCGGCCGGCGTCCGGCGGCGGGGCCGAGCCGCAGCACGGTGATGCCGGGCAGCCCGGCCCACGCGGCGGGCCCGTCGGCGGCGCCGTCCAGCACGACGAGCAGGTGCTGCTGGGCCGCCGCGGGTTCGCCGACCCACCAGCGGCGGACCCGGTCCGGGTCCCCGGTGAGCATCCGGACCGGGCCGACGGCGTCGGTGCGGCGGGGGTGCCCGGCGTGCGGCAGCCACTTGGCCCACTCCCAGCGGGCCGCGGCCGCCCCCGGCGCGACGACCGCGAGCCGGGCGTCGTCCGGGCCGTGCCAGAGCACGTACTGCACCACCAGCGCGCGGGCCAGCTCGAGCACCGGGCCGGCGTCCGGGTCGGGCTCCAGCCAGATCGCGGCCGAGGCGCGGGCGTCGACCGCGACCGGCAGGTCGTCCACCCCGGCGTGCCGGCGCAGGAACCGGCGCAGGGCCAGCGCGGTGAGCGGTTCGAGGGCCTCGACCGGGCCGGTGTGCGGGGCGGTGAGCCGGGTGCCGAGCCGCTGGGTGCCGCGCCCGGCGCGGAGCCGGCCGAAGTCGTCGTCACCGGGGCGGCGCTCCCACAGCCGGTCGGCGGCCAGCACGTCCGGCCACGCCGCGGGGTCGGGGTGCACCGTCTCCAGCGCGCGACGCTGGGCGGCCGCCACGTCCCGTGCCGTCCCGCCGAGGACGTCCAGGTAACGCAGGTAGTCGCGACGGTCCTCGTCCATCGTCGCGGTACGCGCCCCGGGGCCCCGGCCACCGCCGGAGACCAGCATCCCGAGCGCGGACAGCGCGAACATCCCGCCGAAGAGCCAGGTGCTCGTGTCGCCGCGGCCGAACACCACGAACAGCAACGCCCCGGCGACCATCACCAGTGGCAGCAGGCGCTGCAGCAGGCCGCCGGGCACCGGCCGTTCCGGCTCCGGCGGCGGCTCCAGCACCAGCTCCCCGCCGGGCGCCTCCGGCAGCACCCGGCGCGGCCGCCGCACCGGCACGGTCCCCGACACGGTTCCTCCACCACGAGTTCTCGCCGAACGCCCACGGCGGGCGCCGCGACCGACCGATACTCGCAACCGCTCCGGGCCGGCCGGGGCCGTTCGCGAGAAGTCCCGAGGAGCCGCCCGTGACCTCCGTGCTGCCCGCCCCCGCGACGACCGCCGACCCCGCGGGCGCGGCACCGCCCGGCCGCTGGGTGCGGGTCGCCGTGCACACCCCGCGCGGGCGGGCGGACCTGGCGCTCCCGGCGGACGTCCCGATCGCCGAGCTCGTGCCGATGGTGCGCGAGCTGGTCGGCGGGACACCCCCGGACGGGGTCCCGCAGGGATGGCGGTTGCGCGGGCCGGGCGGCGACCCGCTGCCGCCGGACGCCACCCTGGACGAGCTGCGGATCCGCGACGGGGAGCTGCTGCACCTGGGCCCGGCACGGACCGCACCCGCACCCCCGGTCGTCGACGACGCCGCGGAGGCGGTCGCCGCGGCCGTCCGGGACGCCGCCGCCGACCCGGGCCGCCCGGCCGGGGCGGCCGGAGCCGGCCTGACCGTGCTCGCGGCCTGCGCGGTGCTCGTGACCGTCACCGGTCCACTGCGCCCCGCGGCGGCCGGGCTGGCCGGGCTCGGAGCGGCGGCCGGGTTGCTGCTCGCGCACCGCGGGGGTGCTCGCGCTGCCCGCCGCGGTACCCCCGGCCCCGCTCGGGCCCGGCGCGGTGCTGCTGGCCGCGGCCGCCGGTGGGGTCGCGGCCGCGGCCGGGCTCGCGCTGACCCGGGCCGCGTCGGCGCTCCTGCTGACCGCGGCCCTGACCGCGTCCGGGGTGGCGGCCGCCGCGCTCGCCCGGCTGCTCACCGACGCCCCGACGACGGCGGTCGCGGCTGGCCTGGCGCTGCCGATGCTGGCGGTCGGACCGTTGCTCCCGCGGCTGGCACTGCGCCTGGCCGGGGTGCCCGCACCGGTCGTGCCGACCGACCTGGACGGCCTGGCCGCCGCCGAGCGCGGGCCGGGCGCGGAGCTGACCGGCCGGCCCGCGCTTGCTCGCGGGCTGCACGCCGGGACGCTCGCCGGCACCGCGCTGCCGGCCGCCGGCGGGGCCGCCGTGGCCGCGTCGGGCGGCAGCTGGGCGGGCGCGCTGCTGGTCGCGGTCACCGCGTCGGTGCTGCTGCTGCGGGCTCGCGCGCTGGCCGAACCCGGTCCGGCCCGGGTGCTGTCCGGGGCGGCCGTGCTGGGGGTCGCGGCCGCCGTCGTGCCGGCCGCGCTGGCGCACGGTCCCGAGGTACGGCTGGTCGCGGCCGCGGTGCTCGGGCTCGCCGTGCCGGTGGGCGCCGCCGTCGCGCGGGTGACGCCGTCACCCCCGGCCCGGCGGGCCCTCGACGTCACGGAGCTGGTGCTGACGGCCGCGGCGATCCCGGCGGCGCTGGCCGCGATGGGCCTGTTCGCGCTGGTCCGCGGGCTGTGAACGGCCGGGCCGGCGGCCACCGCTCGGGGCCGGACCGGCCGGCGGGGGTGCGGCTGCGCGCCGGCGCGGCGGCCGCGGTCGTCGTCGGGCTGGTGGCGATCGCGGTGGCCGTCCCCGCCGTCACCGACCCGGCCGGGATCCCGGAGGGCGCATCCGGCGGCCGCACCCCGTCCGGAGGCCGGACCGCCTCCGACGGCCGGACCGCTCCGGCCGCCGCCGACCCCGGGC
This sequence comes from Pseudonocardia nantongensis, assembly GCF_046546495.1. Lineage (NCBI taxonomy): Bacteria > Bacillati > Actinomycetota > Actinomycetes > Pseudonocardiales > Pseudonocardiaceae > Pseudonocardia > Pseudonocardia nantongensis. The sequence continues at coordinate 173,768 of NZ_JBKGXT010000006.1, forward strand.
CGCCCGGCCCCGCGGACGGGCTGCGCCGGACCCGGCCCTGCAGCCCGCCCGGACCGGCCGGTCCCGGCGTCGCACCCGGCCTGGCGATGGGCGCGGGCGGCCCGGTGCCCGACGGGCTGGCCACCGGCGCGGGCCAGCTCGTCGCGGTGATCGACACCGGGGTGGCGGCCGTCCCCCGCCTGGCCGGCCGGCTGCGCGGCGGCGGGGACTACCTGACCGGCGGCTACGGCCTCGAGGACTGCGACGGCCACGGCACCGACGTCGCGGTCCTGCTCGCCGGTGCGGCCGACCCGGCCACCGGCACCGGGGCCGGGGCGGCGCCCGGGGCCGCCGTCGTCTCGCTGCGCCAGTCCAGCGGCCGCTACGCCGTCACCGGACCGGACGGGGCCGAGCGCCCGGCCGGTGACATCCGCACCCTGGCCGCCGCGATCCACCGGGGCGTGGCGCTCGGCGCCTCGGTGATCAACGTGTCGGAGGTGGTCTGCGTCCCGACCGAGCGGCTGGCCGACGCCGGCGCGCCGCTCGCCGACGCCGTCCGGTCCGCCGAGGCCGCCGGCGTGCTGGTGGTCGCCGCGGCCGGGAACATCAATCCGGTCGGCACCTGCACCGGGGACCCGGGGCTGCGCCCGTTGCCCGCCCTCTACGACGGGGTGCTGGCCGTCGGTGCGGTGGACGCCCGGGACCGGCCGGCACCGTTCTCGGTGAGCGGCCCGTGGGTGGACGTCGCCGCCCCGGGGGTGGACCTGCCCGCCCCCACCGGTCCGGACGGCGCGGTCGTCAGCGGGACCTCGTACGCCGTGCCGCTGGTGGCCGGGACCGCGGCGCTGCTGCGCGAGCGGTTCCCGATGCTCACCCCGCGGCAGGTGGCCGATCGGATCCGGGCGACCGCGCGGCCACCGGCCGCGGGCCGGGACGACCGGGTCGGCGACGGCGTGCTGGACCCGGCCGTGGCGCTGACCGCGGAGCCACTGTTGCTGACGCCCGGCGCCCGGGCCGCGGCGCCGGCGTCCGGACGGGCCGGGTTGCCGGAACCGGTCGCGCGACCCACCGACCTGACGCCGGCCGTCGCGGTCGGGATCGTCGCCTGCCTCGGCGGTGCGGTCGCCGCCGCACTGGCGGCGCTGCGCCGGCGCCCCCGACCGTGACCCGCCCCCGGCCTGCTCAGCCCGGGACGTCGGTCACCGCGCGGGCGGCGGCGAGGTCGAGCACCCCGGCCCGCGGCAGCAGCCGCACCATCGCGGCCGGCGCCGCCCCCGCCGCACCGATACCGAGCGCGGCGGCCGTGGGGTCGTCGGCGACACCGTGCACCGCGCCGGACGCGGTGAGCACCCGCCGGGTGCCGCCGGTGCCGCCAGGTTCCCCGTCGCGCAGCGGGCCCGGCCCGGACGCGGGCAGCACCACCTCGTCGAGCCGGGGCCCGGCGCCGTCCGCACCGGCGAGCCCGACCGGGACCGCGCCGGGCGCGACCGGCATCCGGTCGCCCACCATCACCCCGGCCCGGCCGTCCCGCCAGGTCGCGCACAGCACCGGCCCGGCCGTGCCGCCGGTGGACCGTGCGGGCGGCCACGCCTGCGCGCCCGAAACCGACGCGCTCGGCGCCGTGGCCACCCGGCCCTGCGCCAGCACCGCCGGGCGGCCCTGCCCGGTGCGGGACAGCACCGCGTCGGCGAGCGTCACCGGGATCGGCGCGAGACCACCGTCGACCACCAGGTAGTGGGCCGGCGGCGCGCCGAGCGGCTGGCTCAGCACCACCTGGCCGGCCCGTCCCAGCCCGGGGACGTCGACCGGGCCGGGTTCCGGGATCCGCAGCGGCGGCCCCTCCGGGATCGGCGACAGCAGGCCGTCGGGGATCCGGCGGACCGGGGCGCCGAGCATTCCGAGGCCGTTCAGGACGTCCCGGTCCGCGACGTCGACCCGGTGCCGGCGACCGCCGTGCAACAGGTACCCGGAGCCGCCCTCGACCGAGAGCAGCATCGGCGGAACCGCGGCGTGGGTGTCCGGTGCCAGCGAGCCGGCGAGCACGGCGAGCGGGCCGGGCCGGTCGGCCTCCCCGGCGGTGCCGCAGACCGCCCAGGCCGCCGGAACCGGGGCCCCGTCCAGCGGCACCCCCACCGTCCCTGCGACGCCGGCGGGCGGGGTCCGCGGGGCCGCGGCCAGCGCGTCGTCGGGGACCGGCACCGGCACCGCCGCGGCGCCGCCGCGACCGAGCGCGGCCAGCACCAGCCGGCCCGCCACCGGGTCCGGCACCGGCACCAACCGGGCCGGGTCGGTGGCGACGGCGTAGAGCACCCCGCTCCGCTCCCCGCGCACCAGCTCCTGGCGCCGCCAGTCGGTGGCCGGGTCGACGCGGGCGAGCAACGCGGTCACCCCGAGCGCGAGCAACCCGACGAGCATCCCGGCGAACACCGCCCGGCGCTGTGCGCGCAGCTGCTCGTGCAGCGGCACCGGGTCGCCCCGGACCAGCGCGGCCTCCAGCCGGCGCAGGCCGAACCGGTAGGCGTCGACCTGGTCCCGGGTGGCCGGCGCGCGCTGGGCGCGGGTCGGGGCGGGCTCGCTGCGCACCGCCGGGACCGTAGGAGTGCCGCCACCCGGCCGGGGCCGTTCCGGCGACGCTGCGTAGATCTACCCACCTGTCCGGACGTAGGGTTCTGCTGCCCATCCCAGGTTGCCCCGACCGTCGCCCCCGGCGAGGCCGGGACCGAGACCGGAGCGGACCCGACCTCGATGGTCCTCGCCGACGGCTACGAGCCCGACGACCTCAACCCGCTGCTCGGCTACGGCACCGAGGGCGCGAGCACGTTCTACGACGGCCTCTACGCCCGTGACGCCCGGCGCCCTGCAGCCGGCGCTGGCCGCCGGCGAGGCCACCCCGTCGGCGGACGGGCGGTCCTGGGCCGTCCCGCTGCGGCAGGGCGTGACGTTCCACGACGGCTCGTCGTTCGGGCCCGGGGACGTCGTCGAGACCTACCGGGCGATCCTGGCGCCGGACCGCGCCGCGACGCCGATGTCCTCGTTCCACAGCTCCGGGTGGTCCCGGGTGAAGGCGGTCATCAGGTCCACGCACCGCTGGTCGTCGAGAACGGTGACCCGGACGCCGTGCTCGGCGAGCCAGTCGTGCCCGCCGTGGAACGTGCGTGCCTCGCCGATCAGCACCGCCCCGATCCCGAACTGGCGCACCAGCCCGGAGCAGTACCAGCACGGCGACAGCGTGGTCACCATCGTCGTCGGGCGGTAGTCGCGCTGCCGCCCGGCGTCACGGAACGCCGCGGTCTCGGCGTGCGCCGACGGGTCGCCGTCCTGCACCCGGCGGTTGTGCCCGCGACCGAGCACCGTGCCGTCCGGACCGAGCAGGGCGGCGCCGATCGGGATGCCGCCCCCGGCCAGCCCGGCCCGGGCCTGCTCCACCGCCACGTCCAGCCAGCTCGCGTCCACCCCACGAACCTAGTGCCCCGTGGTTCTGCGGATACCCGCGGAGCGCGCGCTCGCGCAGGAGTCCGGCGTGCGGACGGGCTGGAACAGCACGCTGCAGGTCACCGCACTGCAGGTCACCGCTCTGCAGGTCACCGCGCTGCCGGGTCCTGGGCATCCATCCTCCGCCGGAGGACCGGCACAGGTCCCGGCCCGCCTCAGGAGACGCCGGGGGCCCGGATCCGGCGGGTGGTCTCGGCGCGGGCGGCGAGCGCGTCGTCGGCCGGGTAGTCGACGCCGGTCAGCGACAGCCCGTGCGCCGGCGCGACCAGGACCTCGGAGGCACGCGAGCGGCGGGTGAGCAGCCCCGCGGGCCACTCCACCGGCCGGTGCCCACGCCCCACCTCCAGCAGCGCCCCGACCAGGCTGCGGACCATCGAGTGGCAGAACGCGTCCGCGGACACCGACGCCACCAGCACACCGGGCTCGCCGGGTGCCGCGGCCCAGTCCAGGCGTTGCAGCGCCCGCACCGTGGTGGCGCCCTCGCGGCGCTTGCAGAACGCGGCGAAGTCGTGCTCGCCGAGCAGTTGCTCCGAGGCCGCGTTCATCGGGCCGAGGTCCAGCGGGTACGGCCACGCGACCGTGTCCCGGGCGCGCAGCGGTTCCGCGCCGTGCGGGGCCGTCGTGACCCGGTAGCGGTAGTGCCGCCGCAGCGCGGAGAACCGGGCGTCGAAGGCGTCCGGGACCGGGGTCACGGCCCGCACCCGGACGTCCGGCGGCAGGAACCGGTTGAGCCGCCGGAGCAGGCGGTCGACCTGCGGCTCCAGCGACACCGGGAGGTCGACGTGGGTGACCTGGCCGGAGGCGTGCACGCCGGCGTCGGTGCGTCCGGCCACGGTGAGCCGCAGCGGGGTACGCAGGACCGTCGACAGCGCGTCGGTCAGCACCCCCTGCACCGTGCGCTGGTCCGGCTGGGTCGCCCAGCCGGAGAAGTCGGTGCCGTCGTAGGCGACGTCGAGCCGGAGCCGGACATGCTCGGGAACGCCGTCGGGCCCGCCGTCCGGGTGGACGGCGGGCCCGACGGGGTGCTGCGGCTGGCTCAGGAGCCGGACTCCTGCTGGGACGCCGGCTTCGCGAAACCGGCGGCCTCGGCCGCCTCCTCGGAGGCGAACCAGACCTCGGGCACGGTCCGGTCGTAGTGCGACGAACCGGGCACGTGGTAGAGCTTCGAGTCGGCGTTGCCCTTGATCTCGAAGCCCTCCGGGGCCTGTGCCGGGTCCTCCAGCGGGGCGTGGCTGCCCTCGCCGTACGGCGCCTCGGCCGTGTCGGCGGTGGCGTCCGCGACCTCGGAGGTCTCGGTGGCCTCGTCGGCGGTGGCCTCGTCGGCGGTGTCCGCGGCCGGGGCGGCCTGCGACGCGGCCGCGCGCCGGGCGCGGTTCGCCTCGTCGGTCACCGTCTTCTGCTGGACCAGCTCGATGACCGCCATCGGGGCGTTGTCGCCCTTGCGCGGCATCGTCTTGGTGATCCGGGTGTAGCCACCGTTGCGGTCCGCGAAGAACGGACCGATCTCGGTGACCAGGCGGTGCACGACCGACTTGTCGCGGATCACCTTCATGATCTCGCGACGGTTGTGCAGGTCACCCGCCTTGGCCTTGGTGATCAGCCGCTCCGCGTACGGACGCAGCCGACGGGCCTTGGCCTCGGTGGTCGTGATCCGGCCGTGCTCGAACAGCGAGGTCGCCAGGTTGGCCAGGATCAGCCGCTGGTGCGCGGGCGACCCGCCGAGGCGGGCACCCTTGGTGGGCTGGGGCATGGCTACAACTGCTCCGTTTCTGCGTAGTCCTGACCGTCGTCACCGAAGGCGCCCGGGTCGAACCCGCCCTCACCGTCGGCACCGTACTCGGCCGCCGCCGCCGCGGGGTCGAACCCGGGCGGGCTGTCCTTGAGGGCCAGACCGAGGCCGACGAGCTTCATCTTGACCTCGTCGATCGACTTGGCACCGAAGTTGCGGATGTCGAGCAGGTCCGCCTCGCTGCGGCCGACGAGCTCGCCGACCGTGTGGATCCCCTCGCGCTTGAGGCAGTTGTAGGACCGGACCGTGAGGTCCAGCTCCTCGATCGGCATCGCGAACGCCGCGATGGTGTCCGCCTCCTGCGGGGAGGGGCCGATCTCGATGCCCTCGGCGTCGGTGTTCAGCTCGCGGGCCAGGCCGAACAGCTCGACCAGGGTCTTGCCGGACGAGGCCAGCGCGTCCCGCGGGGTGATCGATGGCTTCGACTCGACGTCGAGGACGAGCTTGTCGAAGTCGGTCCGCTGCTCGACACGGGTGGCCTCGACCTTGTAGGTCACCTTCAGCACCGGGGAGTAGATCGAGTCGACCGGGATCCGGCCGATCTCGGCCCCGGTGGCCTTGTTCTGCATCGCCGGGACGTACCCGCGGCCACGCTCGACGACGAGCTCGACCTCGAGCCGGCCCTTGTCGTTCAGCGAGGCGATGTGCAGGTCCGGGTTGTGCACGGTGACCCCGGCCGGCGGCACGATGTCGCCGGCGGTGACCGCACCCGGGCCCTGCTTGCGCAGGTACATCGTCACCGGCTCGTCCTCCTCGGAACTCACGACGAGCTCCTTGAGGTTCAGGATGATGTCGGTGACGTCCTCCTTGACCCCCGGCACGGTGGTGAACTCGTGCAGGACGCCGTCGATCCGGATGGACGTGACGGCGGCGCCGGGGATGGACGACAGCAGCGTCCGGCGCAGGGAGTTGCCGAGGGTGTAGCCGAAGCCCGGCTCGAGCGGCTCGATGACGAACCGCGACCGGGTCTCCGTGACGACGTCCTCGGTGAGTCCGGGTCGCTGAGAGATCAGCATTGACGATTCCTTCCTGGCGGCGCGGCAACCGCTATTTGATGCCGCGCCCCCGACGCAGCACTACCCGCGTCGGGGGAACGAAAGGACGGACCGGCGAAGCCGGCCCGCGCCTTCCGGGGCGACGGGGGCGGAGCCCCGTCTGTTACTTGGAGTAGAACTCGACGATGAGCTGCTCGGTGACCTGGGTGTCGATCTGAGCGCGCTCGGGCAGCTGGTGGACCAGGATCCGCAGGGTCGACGGGACGACCTGCAGCCACGACGGGATCGGACGGTCGCCGTGGGTCTCCTTGGCGATCACGAACGGGTCCATGTTCCGCGACCTCTCCCGGACATCGATGATGTCGTAGCGGGAGACCTTGAGGCTGGGGATGTCCACGTTCTTCCCGTTGACCAGGAAGTGACCGTGGTTCACCAGCTGGCGGGCCATCCGCCGGGTACGCGCCAGGCCGGCGCGGTACACGACGTTGTCCAGCCGGGACTCGAGGATCTGCAGCAGCTCGTCGCCGGTCTTGCCCTCCCGGCGGTGCGCCTCCTCGTAGTAGGAGCGCAGCTGCTTCTCCTGCAGGCCGTAGGCGAAGCGGGCCTTCTGCTTCTCCTGCAGCTGGAGCAGGTACTCGGTCTCCTTGATCCGGATCCGGCCGTGCTGGCCCGGCGGGTAAGGACGACGCTCGAACGCCTGGTCGCCACCGACGAGGTCGGTCTTCAGGCGGCGTGACTTGCGGGTGATGGGGCCGGTGTAGCGAGCCATGTGAGTACTCCCCTTCCCCTCAGACCCGGCGCCGCTTGGGCGGACGGCAGCCGTTGTGCGGCTGCGGGGTGACGTCGTTGATGGTACCGACCTCGAGGCCGGCTGCCTGCAGCGAGCGGATCGCCGTCTCGCGGCCCGAGCCCGGACCCTTGACGAAGACGTCGCACTTCTTCATGCCGTGTTCCATGGCCTTGCGGGCCGCGTTCTCGGCGGCCAGCTGGGCGGCGAACGGCGTCGACTTGCGCGAGCCCTTCAGCCCGACGTGCCCGGACGAGGCCCAGGCGATGACGGCACCGGTCGGGTCGCTGATCGACACGATCGTGTTGTTGAACGTGGACTTGATGTGGGCGTGGCCGTGGGCGACGTTCTTCTTCTCCCGACGGCGGACCTTCTTGGGTCCAGCGCCCTGACGCGTGCGGGGCGGCATTACTTCCTACCTGCCTTCTTCTTACCGGCGACGGTCTTCTTCGGGCCCTTGCGGCCGCGCGCGTTGGTCTTCGTGCGCTGGCCACGGACCGGGAGACCGCGGCGGTGGCGGATGCCCTGGTACGAGCCGATCTCGATCTTGCGGCGGATGTCCGCCTGCACCTCGCGGCGCAGGTCACCCTCGACCCGCAGGTGCTCCTCGATGTAGTCGCGGAGCGTGGCGACATCCTCGTCGGTCAGGTCCTTGGCCCGCAGGTCCGGGCTGATCGCCGTTCCCTCGAGGATCTCCGTGGATCGGGCTCGTCCGACCCCGAAAATGTAGGTGAGCGCGATCTCCATCCGCTTCTCGCGGGGAAGATCGACGCCGGCAACACGTGCCATGCGGCGTTGTCTCCTCTGCTGTTCTCGTTCCAGGTCTGCCCGGTGTCCGTCCCGTCGCCGCTGCGCCGTGCGGAACATCGTTCCGATGACGCCACTCTTCCGGGCCCCGGCCTGGTTCCGGGGGTGCAGCCGGGCCCTCGTGGCCCGGCAGGTACACCGGGGGCTTCAGTACTGCTCTGCGATCAGACGACCGCGACGCGTACCGGTGTGATCAGCCCTGGCGCTGCTTGTGGCGCAGGTTCGAGCAGATCACGATGACCCGGCCGTTGCGGCGGATCACCTGGCACTTGTCGCAGATCTTCTTGACGCTCGGCTTGACCTTCACGTCGTCTGCCTCTGTCCGTTGTTTTTCTGGGCTGTGCGACCGACTGCGGTACGCGTACCGGTCACTTGTAGCGGTAGACGATGCGGCCGCGGCTCAGGTCGTAGGGCGACAGCTCGACGACCACGCGGTCCTCCGGAAGGATCCGGATGTAGTGCTGCCGCATCTTCCCGCTGATGTGCGCGAGAACCCGGTGTCCGTTCTCCAGCTCCACGCGGAACATCGCGTTCGGCAGGGGTTCGACGACCCGGCCCTCGACCTCGATCGCCCCGTCCTTCTTGGCCATGTCCTCCGCTATCCGTGACAGGTGTCGGTTCGGTGTTGCTGACACGACCGACCGGCCCGGGGGCCGGCAGGGCGCGCGGTGCGCACACGTGGGCACGGGGCCGGAGTGCGGGAGAGCACGGCGGGACCTGCGCGGATGGCGCACCGATGGTCCAGTGTACGGAGGCCCGCGGCGAGGGATGCACGCGGGGTGACACGCGTGCGGTGCCGACACGGCCCCGGCGGCGTGTCACCGGAGGCCCGGGCCGGTTGCGCGGGTGCGGCCGCGAGGTGTTCGCATGGTCGACGTGAGGCAACAACCCGACCCGGCTGTGCCACCCGACCCCACGAGGAGACCCGACCCGACGGCATCCGGCACCGCTGACGGTACCGAACGCACCGCGTCCGGGACCAGTACCCGGCTGCCGCGGGCGTTGCGGCCGTTCCGGCACCGGGACTACCGGCTGCTGGTGGTCTCGATGGGCGCCTCGCTGTTCGCGTCCGGGGTCTGGTTGCTGGCGATCGTCTGGCAGGTCATCGGGCTCGGTGGCGGCCCGACCGCGCTGTCCGCGGTGACGGCCTCGGCCAGTGCCGGACTGCTGGTGAGCGTGCTGATCGGTGGGGTGGCCGCGGACCGGCTGCCGCGCCGTGCGGTGCTGCTCGCGGTGGAGTCGGTGCGGATCGCGGCGGCGTCGGTGGCGACCGCGCTCGCGCTGACCGGCACGCTGGGGGTCTGGCATCTGGCCGTGATCGCGTTCGTGATCGGGGCCGCCGAGGCGTTCTACTTCCCGGCCTACTCGGCCCTGCTGCCGACCCTGCTGCCGGCGGGCGAGCTGCTGGCCGCGAACGGCGTCGAGCAGACGCTGCGCCCGGTCGCCATGCAGGCCGCAGGCCCCGCACTGGCCGGCGTGCTCGTGGGCGCCTTCGTCCCCGGCGCGGGCCTGCTGGCCGCCGCGGTCGGGTACGCACTCGCGCTGCTGCCGCTGCTGTGGATCCGGATCGCGCCTCCCGGGGGGACGGTCGCCGACCTCTCCGGGCACCCGACCGGCACCGACCCGGCCGGGAGCGGGGCACCGCGCGAGGAGGAGACCCGCCGCTCGGTGCTGGCCGACCTGCGGGAGGGCTTCGCCTACCTGCTCCGGACCGGCTGGCTGTCGGCCAGCCTGGCGTTCGCGCTGCTCTACGTGCTGCTGATCATCGGCCCGATCGAGGTACTGCTGCCGTTCGCGGTGCGCGACCGGGCGGACGGCGGGCCCGGCGGGTACGCGGTCGTGCTGGCCGCGTACGGGGTCGGCGGCGCGCTCGGGTCGATCGCGGTCGCGTCCCGCCGGCTGCCCCGCCGCTACCTGACGACCATGCTGCTGCTGTGGGGGGCCGGTGCGCTGCCGCTGATGGCGCTCGGCCTGACCACCCGGATCTGGCTGATGGCGACCGCGGCGTTCCTGGTCGGAGCGACCGGGGCCGGCGCGATGGTCATCTGGGGCACGCTGCTGCAGCGCCGGGTGCCCGCTCGCCTGCTCGGCCGGGTCTCCAGTCTCGACTTCTTCGTCTCGCTCGCCCTGATGCCGGTGTCGATGGCGCTCGCCGGGCCGATCGGCGCCGCCATCGGCATCCCGACCACCTTCGTCGTCGCCGGCGCGCTACCGGTGGTGCTCGCGGTCGCCGCGATCACCCTGTGGCGGCTACCCCGCGACGAGGCCGCCCACCCCCTCACAACATGACCCTCCACGCGCCACCCTCCAACCGCGTTCGTGCTCCTCCTTGACCGCACGCAGGTGCGCCCAGGCCTCCACGGTGCGCACGCCGGGCTCGGCCCGCAGCCGCTCCAGACCGTCCGCGCGACCGGTTCGACCGCTCCGTGCGTGGTGACCGCGAAGCCGACCGTGTGCGTGCGACCCACCGGATGCAGTCAGAGGGCTTTCAGCTCGTCGCTGACCTGCTCGACCGAACTCTTCGCGTCGCCGAACAGCATCGAGGTGTTGTCCAGGAAGAACAGCGGGTTCTCGATCCCGGCGAAGCCGGAGCTCATCGACCGCTTCAGCACGATCACGTTGTGGCTCTGGTCCACGTTGAGGATCGGCATCCCGTAGATCGCCGAGTTCGGGTCGCTGCGGGCCGAGGGGTTGGTGACGTCGTTCGCCCCGATCACCAGCGTCACGTCGGTGCGGGAGAAGTCGTCGTTGATCTCGTCCATCTCCTTGAGCACGTCGTAGGAGACCTCGGCCTCGGCGAGCAACACGTTCATGTGCCCGGGCATCCGGCCGGCGACCGGGTGGATGGCGTACTTGACCTCGACGCCCTTGCTCTCCAGCAGCTTGGTCATGTCCTTGACGGCGTGCTGGGCCTGGGCCACGGCCAGGCCGTACCCCGGAACGATGATCACCTGCGACGCGTAGGCCATCTGGATCGCGGCGTCCGCGGCCGAGGTGGATTTCACGGTCCTGTCCGGGTCGTCGTCCGCCCCGGCCACCGAGGCGCCGCCGAACCCGCCCGCGACGATCGCCGGGATGGTCCGGTTCATCGCCTTGGCCATCTGGTTGGTCAGGATCGAACCGGACGCGCCGACGATCATGCCGGCGACCATCATCGCCGTGTTGTCCAGCGCCAGACCCGCGGCCGCGGCCGCGAGCCCGGTCATGGCGTTGAGCAACGAGATGACCACCGGCATGTCGGCGCCGCCGATCGGCAGCACCACCATGACGCCGAGGAGCCCGGCCAGCACCAGCACCGCGACGATCCAGAGCTGCGAGGTGTTGCCGGTCCCGGCGAACACCGCGCACACGACCGCGCCGACCAGCAGCAGCCCGTTGACGAACTGCTGCGCCTTCCCGAGCCCGATCGGCGACGAGGAGACGATCTCCTGCAGCTTGCCGAACGCGATCAGCGAGCCCCAGAACGAGATCGACCCGACGATCGCGGAGAACAGCGAGGCGACCACGAACACACCCGCGCGGCCCTGGAAGCCCGGCGTGGCCAGGAACTCCGACCACGCGATGAGCGCCACCGTGCCGCCGCCGACGCCGTTGAACAACGCCACCATCTGTGGCATCTGGGTCATCTTCACCCGGCGCGCGGACGGGACGCCGAGAAGCGTGCCGACCACCAGGCCGACGAGGATCAGGACGATGTTGTTCGCACCGTTGATGATCACGACGGCCAGCACGGTGAGCATCGCGACGGCCATGCCGACCGCGGCGATCCAGTTGCCCCGGACCGCGGTGCGCGGCCCGGTCAGGCCCATCAGGCCGTAGATGAACAGTGCGAACGCGACCAGGTAGAGGAGCGGCTCCAGGATCTCCATCAGGCGCCGCCCTTCGCTGCCTCGTCGGCGGTCAGGGTCTGGTCGTCGCCGGACTTCTTCTCTGCGCCGGGCTCCGCGGTCCGCTTGCCCTTGAACATGCCCAGCATCCGGTCGGTGACCAGGAAGCCACCCACGACGTTGATCATCCCGAACGCGATCGCGACGGTGAGCAGGATCGACTCCAGCACGGTCGCGTTCTCCAGCTCACCGAGCACGATCATCCCGCCCAGCACGACGATCCCGTGGATCGCGTTCGTCCCGGACATCAGCGGGGTGTGCAGCGTGTTCGGTACCTTCGAGATCACCGCGAACCCGACGAACCCGGCCAGCACCAGGATCGCGAGGTTCGCCAGCAGGCTTCCCGACTCCATCAGGACTCTCCCTGGCTCGTCGTGTCGTTCGTGTCGCCCGGGACCGGCTCGGCTGTGTCGATGCTCGTTCCGCCTGCGCTGCTCTCGTGCGTCACACAGGACTTGGCCAGCACCTCGTCGTCCCGGTCCGGGGACAGCTCGCCCTCGGACAGCATCAGCTCCAGCAGCGACGTGACGTTGCGCGCGTAGAGCTCCGAGGCGTGCTCGGGCATCGTGGACGGCAGGTTCAGCGGGGACACGATCGTGACGTCGTGCTTCACGACCGTCTCGCCGGGCTCGGTCAGCTCGCAGTTGCCACCGGACTCGCCGGCCATGTCCACGATCACGCTGCCCGGCCGCATGCCCTCCACCGCGGCCGCGCTGACCATCTGCGGAGCCTTCCGGCCGGGCACCAGCGCGGTGGTGACCACGATGTCGAACCCGGTGATCGCCTTCTCCAGCTGCCGCTGCTGCGTCGCGCGCTCGTCCTCGGAGAGCTCGCGGGCGTAACCGCCCTCACCGGCGGCGTCGATGCCCAGGTCGAGCCACTGCGCCCCGAGTGACTTCACCTGGTCGGCGACCTCGGGCCGGACGTCGTAGCCGGTGGTGCGGGCGCCGAGGCGTTTCGCGGTGGCCAGCGCCTGCAGGCCCGCGACGCCGACGCCGAGCACCAGCGCGGTCGCCGGCTTCACCGTGCCGGCCGCGGTGGTGAGCATCGGGAAGAACCGGGTGGAGTGCTCGGCCGCGGACAGCACCGCCTTGTACCCGGCCACGTTCGCCTGCGACGACAGCGCGTCCATGCCCTGCGCCCGGGAGATCCGCGGGATCGACTCCATCGCGAACGCGGTGACCCCGGCGTCGCGGAGCTGCTGCACCGTCTCCGGCGCGGTCAGCGGCGACAGGAACCCGATCAGCACCGCGCCCTGCCGGAGTCGCCCGATCTGCTCGGACGTCGGCGGGTTCACCACCGCGACGACGTCGCAGCCCCACGGATCGCCGATCTCGGCCCCGGCCTCGGTGAAGTCGACGTCCGGGATCAGCGCTCCCGCGCCCGCACCGGCCTCGACGACCACCCGGGCTCCCCGCCCGGACAGCTTTCCGATCACTTTCGGGACCAGCGCCACCCGGCGCTCGCCCTCGCGCACTTCCGTCGGAACGCCGACGGTGACCGTCTTCCGCGGTCCCGCGTCCCCGTCCCTGCCGGCCTCATCGCCCATGCCGGGAACCTAGACCACCACCTCGATCCGTGGTTCCGCGAGGTGATCCACACTACCCGACAGGCCGGGCTGGACCGATCATTCGCGTTCCGCTGGATCGATCAGGAGCACCCGGGGTCAGCGAGCGGGCCGGTCCGGCGCTCCCGCGGGCGCGGTCAGCAGCCACGGCCCGTCCTCGGTGACGGCCACGGTGTGCTCCCAGTGCACCGCGCGGCCGCCGGACGCGGTCACGACGGTCCAGCCGTCGTCGAGCTCCACGGTCTCCGGGACGCCGGCCACCAGCATCGGCTCGACGGCCAGCGCCATGCCCGGGCGCAGCTTCGGACCGTGGCCCGGGTCGCCGTGGTTGGGCAGGAACGGGTCCATGTGCATCGAGGTGCCGATGCCGTGCCCGCCGTACTCGGCGACGATCCCGTAGTCGGCGCCGTCGGCGCGGGCGGCCGCGGCGCACGCCTCCTGGATCGCGTACGAGACGTCGGTCAGCTTCGCCCCGGCCGTGACGGCCAGCAGCCCGGCGTCCAGCGCGCCCCGGCAGGCCGCGGACAGGGCGCGGTCCGCGGGCGCCACGTCGCCGACCGCGATCGTCACCGCGGAGTCGCCGTGCCAGCCCTCCAGGATCGCGCCGCAGTCCACCGAGAGCAGGTCACCGTCGGCGAGCACCTGGGACGGCGACGGGATGCCGTGCACGATCTGCTCGTTCACCGACGCGCAGATGCTGGCCGGGAAGCCGTGGTAGCCGAGGAACGAGGGCACCGCATCGGCGTCCCGGATCGTCTGCTCGGCGACCGCGTCCAGCTCGGCCGTGCTGACGCCCGGTTTCGCGTGCTCGGTGACGGCGGCCAGCGTGGCCGCCACCAGGGCACCCGCCGCCCGCATCGCCTCGAGCTGCGCCGGGGATTTCAGCTCGATGTCGCGCCCCCGGTAACGAGCGATGGCCCCGCGGACCCCACCCCGACCGTTCATCCGATTCCCTACGCCTCTCCGGGGTCTCAGGCGCTGCGCGCGTGCAGCGCCGAGAAGACCCGGTCGGTGATCTCGCCGACCTCGCCGACCGCGTCGACCGTGACGAGCTGGTCGCTGTAGTACCGCAGCAGCGGCGCGGTCTCGTCCCTGTAGACGCGCTGCCGGTTGCGGATCGTGTCCTCGTTGTCGTCGCTGCGCCCGCGCCCGAGCAGCCGCTGCACGACGACCTCGTCGTCGACCTCGAACTGGACGACGGCGTCGAGCTGCAGGCCCTTGTCGGCCAGGATCCCACCGAGGGATCCGGCCTGCGCGGCGTTGCGCGGGAAGCCGTCGAGGATGAAGCCCTTCGCGGTGTCCTCGTCGTCCAACCGGTCACGCACCATGCCGACCGTGACCTCGTCCGGAACCAGGTCACCGGCGTCCATGTAGCGCTTGGCCGCACGGCCCAGCTCGGTCTCGTCGCGCAGGTTCGCGCGGAACAGGTCGCCGGTCGAGATGTGCGGGACACCCAACCGTTCGGCCATCCGCTCCGCCTGCGTCCCCTTGCCCGCGCCCGGCGGTCCCACCAGAACGAGTCGCACGAACCCGACCTCCTGAAGTCTTCGTTGCTGACACCGGCGTCGTCGCCGGCGCACGGTGCCGGCGCACCGGATCCCGGGCCGGGTATCGGCTGGAGCGCGCCCGGCCGCGCTGCGGCGAGCCTAACGCAGGAAACCCTCGTAGTTCCGCTGCATGAGCTGGCTCTCGATCTGCTTCAGCGTGTCCAGGCCCACCGTGACCATGATCAGGACCGCGGTTCCGCCGAACGGGAAGTTCTGGTTCTGACCGCTACCGGTGATGCCCAGGAAGAAGTTCGGCAGCACGGCGATGATGCCCAGGTACAGCGATCCGGGCAGGGTGATCCGGCTGAGCACGAAGTTCAGGTACTCGGCGGTCGGCCGGCCGGGCCGGATGCCCGGGATGAAGCCGCCGTACTTCTTCATGTCGTCGGCCCGCTCGTCCGGGTTGAACGTGATGCCGACGTAGAAGTAGGTGAAGAAGATGATCAGCGCCATGTACAGCACGATGTGCACCCAGCTGGACTGGTCGACCAGGTAGGTCTGCACGAACTGCTGGAACCAGCCGCCGCCGTTCCCGACCATCTGCGCCACCAGGTTCGGCAGGTACAGCAACGAGCTACCGAAGATCACCGGCACGACGCCGGCCTGGTTCACCTTCAGCGGCAGGTAGGTCGACGTGCCGCCGTACATCCGGCGGCCGACCATCCGCTTGGCGTACTGCACCGGGATCCGCCGCTGGCCGTTCTCGACGAACACCACGCTGGCGATGATCGCCAGCCCGAACACGCAGACGCCGGCGAACACCAGGCCGCCGGAGCTGTCCAGGATCAGCTTGCCCTCGGCGGGAATCCGGCTCGCGATCGAGGCGAAGATCAGCAGCGACATGCCGTTGCCGATGCCGCGCTCGGTGACCTGCTCGCCCAGCCACATGACGACCGTGGTGCCCGCGGTCATCACCGTCACGATGACGATCAGGGTGAAGATCGACGAGTCCGGGATGATCGGCAGCGAGCAGCCCTGGAACAGCTGGCCGCGCTCGGCCAGCGCCACGAAGCCGGTCGCCTGCAGCACCGCGATCCCGATGGTCAGGTAGCGCGTGTACTGGGTGAGCTTGGCCTGCCCGGACTGGCCTTCCTTCTTCAGCTGCTCGAACCGCGGGATGACGACCTGCAGCAGCTGCACGATGATGCTCGCGGTGATGTAGGGCATGATGCCCAGCGCGAAGATCGACAGCTGGAGCAGCGCCCCGCCGGAGAACAGGTTGATCAGCGAGTAGATGCCGGAGTTGTCGCCGCCCTCGACCTGGCGGACGCACTCCTGGATGTTCGGGTACGACACCCCCGGCGACGGGATGTTCGCCCCGAGCCGGTACACCGCCACGATCGCCAGCGTGAAGAGGATCTTCTTGCGGAGATCCGGCGTGGTCAGGGCCGACCGGACTGCGCTGAGCACTCGGTGATCCTCCTACGACGTCGGCGGCCCGACACCGCCTGCACCGCCCCCGGGACGGGGACGGCCGGATGGGGACGCGGTCCCCGGTGCCCGGGAGACCCGGGTCGGTGGGACCGGCGGACCGGCCCGGCGGGTGCGCGCGGAGCGCAGCACCCCTCTCGCTCGGGCCGGTGACCCGACCGTGACTCTAACAGCGGCCGGGAAACGCCTCGGCGCCGCCCACGGGCCCGCCCACCGGAGGGGACGGGCACCGTGGACGGCGCCGGGGACAGCATCGCTCGGCGAGGGCTTACAGCTCGGAGACCGAGCCACCCGCCGCCGAGATCTTCTCGCGCGCGGACGCGGAGAACTTGTGCGCGGTCACGGTGAGGGCGACGCCCGAGAGCTCGCCCTCGCCCAGCACCTTCACCGGCTGGTTCTTGCGCACCGCACCGGCCTCGGCCAGCTCGGCCGGGCCGACCTCGCCGCCCTTCGGGAACAGGGCGGCCAGCTCGCCGACGTTCACGACCTGGTACTCGACCTTGAAGCGGTTCTTGAAGCCCTTGAGCTTCGGCAGCCGCATGTGCAGCGGCATCTGCCCGCCCTCGAAGCGCGGCGACACCGTCTTGCGGGCCTTGGTGCCCTTGGTGCCGCGGCCGGCCGTCTTGCCCTTCGAGCTCTCGCCCCGACCCACCCGGGTCTTGGCGGTCTTCGAGCCCGGGGCCGGACGCAGGTCGTGCAGCTTGATCACGGAGTTCTCACCCTGCTCACTCACGACTGCACCTCCTCCACGGTCACGAGGTGGCGCACCGTGTGGATGTACCCGCGGGTCTGCGGGTCGTCCGGGCGCTCCACCGACTGCCGGATCTTGCGCAGACCGAGCGAGCGCAGCGTGTTCCGCTGGTTCTGCTTGGTCCCGATCCGGCTCTTCACCTGGGTGATCTTCAACGTGGCCATGTCGCTCACACCCTCGCCGCGTCGGCCTCGGCGCGCTGACGCAGCATCCTCTGCGGCGCGACGTCCTCGATCGGCAGGCCGCGGCGGGCCGCGACCTCCTCGGGACGCTGCACCGCCTTCAGCGCCGCCACCGTGGCGTGCACGATGTTGATCGCGTTGTCGGAGCCGAGGGACTTGGACAGGATGTCCGAGATCCCCGCGCACTCCAGCACCGCGCGGACCGGGCCGCCGGCGATGACACCGGTACCCGGCGAGGCCGGACGCAGCAGGACGACGCCCGCGGCGTCCTCACCCTGCACCCGGTGCACGATCGTGCCGCCGATACGCGGGATGCGGAAGAAGTTCTTCTTCGCCTCCTCGACGCCCTTGGCGATCGCGGCCGGCACCTCCTTGGCCTTGCCGTAGCCGACGCCCACCAGGCCGTCACCGTCGCCGACGATCATCAGCGCGGTGAAGCTGAACCGGCGGCCGCCCTTGACGACCTTGGCCACGCGGTTGATCGTGACCAGCCGCTCGATGTACGGGGTCTTGTCCTGGGCCGCCCCGCCACGGCCACCGTCCCGGCGGTCCCGGCTGTTGCGGTTGTCGTTGCTACCGCCGCCCGGGGTCCCGCCGTCACGCCGCGTACGTCCCGGCATCAGACGATCCCTTCGATCTTCGTGTTGGTCATCAGAGTCATCAGAACTCCAGCCCGCCCTCGCGGGCGGCGTCGGCCAGAGCCGCGATCCGCCCGTGGTAGGTGAGGCCACCCCGGTCGAACACCACCGCGGTGATCCCGGCCTCCTTGGCGCGGGCGGCGACGAGCTCGCCGACCTTCGCGGCCTTGGCCTTCTTGTCGCCCTCGAGCCCACGCACGTCGCCGTCCAGGCTCGACGCGTGGACCAGGGTGTGCCCGGCCAGATCGTCGATCACCTGGACGCTGATGTGCCGCGAGGAGCGGTGGACCGCCAGCCGCGGACGCACGGGCGTTCCGGAGATCTTCTTGCGCAGCCGGGCGTGCCGGCGGATGCGCGACTCGCGACGCTCGCGCGCCACCTGCGACGCCATCCGGCGACGAGCCGATCCCGACACTGTGCCCGGATCCTTCTTGGCTTCGTTCGTCTCGGCCATCACTTACCCGTCTTCCCGACCTTGCGGCGGACCTGCTCGCCGGCGTAACGCACGCCCTTGCCCTTGTACGGGTCCGGACGGCGCAGCTTCCGGATGTTGGCGGCGGTCTCGCCGACGAGCTGCTTGTCGATGCCGGAGACCGAGAACCGGGTCGGCGACTCGACCGCGAAGGTGATGCCCTCCGCCGGCTCGATGACGACCGGGTGCGAGTAGCCCAGGGCGAACTCGAGGTTCTCGCCCTTGAGCTGGACCCGGTAACCCACGCCGTGGATCTCCAGCTTCTTCTCGTAGCCGGCGCTCACGCCGACCACGATGTTGTTCACGAGCGAGCGGGACAGGCCGTGGTAGGCCCGGGTCTCGCGCTCCTCGTCCGGCCGCTCGATCAGCACCGTGCCGTCGTCGTCGCGCTCGACCGTGATCGGCTCGATCACGGTGTGCGACAGGGTGCCCTTGGGGCCCTTCGCGGTGACCGTGCGGCCGTCGATGGTGACGTCGACCCCGGACGGGACGGTGATGGGCAGCTTTCCGATGCGGGACATCGTCAGTACTCCCTTCTCACCAGACGTAGGCGAGGACTTCCCCGCCCACGCCGCTCCGGTAGGCCTGCTGGTCGGTCATCAGACCCCGGGAGGTCGAGATGATCGCCACGCCGAGGCCTCCGAGGACCCGCGGCAGATTCGTCGACTTCGCGTAGACACGCAGACCGGGCTTGGAGACGCGGCGCAGGCCGGCGATGCTCCGCTCGCGGTTGCGCCCGAACTTCAGCTCGACGACCAGGGACTTGCCGACCTCGGCGTCCTCGGTGTGGTGTGCGTAGATGTAGCCCTCCTTCTGCAGGATCTCCGCGATGGAGACCTTCAGCTTGGAGTGCGGCATCACGATGCGGTCGTGGTAGGCCGAGTTCGCGTTCCGCAGACGGGTCAGCATGTCTGCGATCGGATCGGTCATCGTCATGGTGTCTGTCTCTTTCCCACCGTGGTTCCTCGTGGAGGCCTTCGGCGATCAGGCCCGTGAGTGGATATCGCGGCTACGGCCTCGACATCCGCTCACGGGCGGCGAAGCCGCCTCTACCAGCTGGACTTGCTCACACCCGGCAGCTCGCCGGCATGGGCCATGTCGCGCAGGCAGACGCGGCAGAGGCCGAACTTGCGGAAGACCGCACGCGGCCGGCCGCACTTCTGGCAGCGCGTGTAGCCACGAACGGCGAACTTCGGCTTCGCGTTCGCCTTGTTGATGAGCGCCTTCTTCGCCATTCGCTCAGCTCTCCTTGAACGGGAAGCCCAGGTGGCGCAGCAGCGCCCGGCCCTCGGCGTTCGTGGTCGCGGTGGTCACCACGGTGATGTCCATGCCTCGCGGCCGGTCGATCGTGTCCGGATCGATCTCGTGGAACATCGACTGCTCGGTCAGGCCGAACGTGTAGTTGCCGCGACCATCGAACTGGTTGCCGTTCAGCCCGCGGAAGTCGCGGATACGCGGCAGCGCGATCGTCAGCAGCCGGTCCAGGAACTCCCACATGCGGTCGCCCCGGAGGGTGACCTTGGCGCCGATCGGCATGCCCTCACGCAGCTTGAACTGCGCGATGGACTTGTTCGCCCGGCGCAGCTGCGGCTTCTGACCGGTGATGATGGCCAGGTCGCGCAGCGCCCCGTCGATCAGCTTGGAGTCCCGCGCGGCATCGCCGACGCCCATGTTGACCACGACCTTGGTCAACGCCGGGACCTGCATCACGTTCTTGTAGTCGAACTCCTCGCGCAGCGACGAGAGGATCTCCTCGCGGTAGCGCTGCTTGAGGCGCGGCAGTTCACGCGTCTCGGTCGGTGCACTCATCTCAGATCTCCTTCCCGTTGCGCTTGGAGATCCGGACGCGGCGGGAGGTGCCGTCCTCGCCCTCGACGGTCTTCTTGCCGACCCGGGTCGGCTTCCCGTCGGAGTCGACGACCATCACGTTGGAGACGTGGATGGCCGCCTCCTGGGTGACGATCCCGCCGCTCTCGGCCCCGCGCTGGTTCTGGCTGATCCGGGTGTGCTTCTTGATCCGGTTCACGCCCTCGACCAGCACGCGCTCGCGCTCCGGGTAGGCCGCGATGACCTTGCCCGTGGCGCCCTTGTCCTTGCCGGCGATCACCTGCACGGTGTCGCCCTTCTTCACCTTCATCTTCGCCTTCATCTCAGAGCACCTCCGGAGCCAGCGAGATGATCCTCATGAACTTGCGGTCGCGCAGCTCGCGCCCGACCGGGCCGAAGATGCGGGTCCCCCGGGGTCCGTTGTCCGGCTTGATCAGTACGGCGGCGTTCTCGTCGAACCGGATGTAGCTCCCGTCCGGACGGCGCTTCTCCTTCTTCGTGCGCACGATGACCGCCTTGACGACGTCACCGCGCTTCACACCGGCGCCGGGCATGGCCTCCTTGACCGTGGCGACGATGACGTCGCCGATCCCGGCGTAACGCCGCGCCGAGCCGCCCAGCACCCGGATGCACAGGATCTCCTTGGCACCGGTGTTGTCGGCGATGCGCAGCCGCGACTCCTGCTGGATCACTGTGACTCTCCTACTTGGCCTTCTCGAGGATCTCCACCAGCCGCCAGCGCTTGGTCGCCGACAGCGGACGGGTCTCCATGAGGCGGACACGGTCGCCGACACCGGCCGTGTTCTGCTCGTCGTGCGCCTTGACCTTGTTGGTCCGGCGGATGACCTTGCCGTAGAGCGGGTGCTTGACCCGGTCCTCGAGGGAGACGGTCACGGTCTTGTCCATCTTGTCGGACACGACCAGGCCCTCCCGGACCTTCCGCTCCCCGCGCTGCCCCTCGGGCTTGCGCTGCGCCGTGTGCGGCTTGGCAGCCGCCGACGCGTCGTCGCTCACGCTGCGGACGTCCGCGCTCACGCCACTGCTCACGCCGTCGCTCATGCCGCTCCCTCGCTCTCGGTCGGGGCGGCGGACAGGCCCAGCTCACGCTCGCGCATCACGGTGTAGCACCGCGCGATGTCGTGGCGGACGGCCCGCAGCCGCCGGTTGTTGTCCAGCTGCCCGGTAGCCATCTGGAAGCGGAGGTTGAACAGCTCCTCCTTGGCCTCCCGCACGCGCACGACCAGCTCCTCGTCGGAGAGCTCGCGCAGCTCGGCGGCCTTGGTGTTGCCGCTGCTCGCCATCAGATGTCACCACCCTCACGGGACACGATCCGGCACTTCATCGGCAGCTTGTGGATGGCCCGGCGCAGCGCCTCGTGGGCCACGTCGCGGTTCGGGAAGCTCATCTCGAACATCACCCGGCCCGGCTTGACGTTCGCGACCCACTTCTCCGGCGAGCCCTTGCCGGAACCCATCCGGGTCTCGGCGGGCTTCTTCGTCATCGGGATGTCCGGGAAGATGTTGATCCAGATCTTCCCGCCACGACGGATGTGCCGGTTGATCGCGATACGCGCCGACTCGATCTGCCGGTTCGTCACGTAGGCCGGCTCCAGGGCCTGGATGCCGTAGTCACCGAACGAGACGCTGGTGCCACCGCTGGCCATGCCCTTGCGCTTCGGCCGGTGCTGCTTGCGGTGCTTGACCTTGCGTGGGATCAGCACGGTTCAGCTCTCCCCACCGTTGCTCTGGTTCTCACCGGCGGCCGGCGCCTCGGCGGTCGCCGTGGCGGTGCCGCCACCCTGACCGCCCTGGGCGGCCCGGCCGGCCTCGGTGCTGGTCGCAGTGGTGCCCGAGGCACCAGAACGGCGACGGGCCGGACGCTCGCGGCGGGGGCCGCCACGACCCGGCGCCTCGGCGGCGGGCGCACCCTCACGGCGGCCACCGACGACGTCGCCCTTGTAGATCCACACCTTCACGCCGATCCGGCCGAAGGAGGTGCGGGCCTCGAACAGGCCGTAGTCGATGTCCGCGCGCAGCGTGTGCAGCGGGACCCGGCCCTCGCGGTAGAACTCGGACCGGGACATCTCGGCACCGCCGAGCCGGCCGGAGCACTGCACCCGGATGCCCTTGACCTGCGGGCTGCGCATGGCCGACTGGATCGCCTTGCGCATGGCCCGCCGGAAGGCGACCCGGTTCGACAGCTGCTCCGCCACGCCCTGCGCCACGAGCTGCGCGTCCGACTCGGAGGCCTTGACCTCGAGGATGTTGAGCTGAACCTGCTTCTTGGTCAGCTTCTCCAGGTTGCCCCGGATCCGGTCGGCCTCGGCGCCGCGGCGGCCGATCACGATGCCCGGACGGGCGGTGTGGATGTCCACCCGCACCCGGTCCCGGGTCCGCTCGATCTCGACCTTGGAGATGCCGGCCCGCTCCATGCCCTTGGAGAGCATCTTGCGGATGTCGACGTCCTCCTTCACGTACTCCGAGTACTGCTTGTCTGCGTACCAGCGCGACTTCCAGTCCGTGGTGATGCCCAGGCGGAAGCCGTGCGGGTTGATCTTCTGCCCCATCAGCGGGCCCTCCCCTTCGCACCACGACGGCCGGCCTGCTGGTTCCGCTTCGGGACCGACTCGACCTCGATGGTGATGTGGCTCGTCCGCTTGCGGATCCGGAACGCCCGCCCCTGGGCGCGCGGCCGGATCCGCTTGAGCGTCGGCCCCTCGTCGACCATCGCCACGGCCACCACGAGGGTGTCCGGGTCCAGGTCCAGGTTGTTCTCGGCGTTGGCCGCGGCGCTGGCCACGACCTTCGCCACCGGCTCGGCCGCGGAATGCGGCGAGAACCGCAGGATCGCCAGCGCCTCGCTCACCGGCAGGCCGCGGACCAGGTCCACGACGCGCCGGGTCTTCATCGGCGAGCTGCGGACGAACCGCGCCACGGCGCGCGCACGAGTCGGCTCGAGCGCAGCGCCGGTGGTCTGGGCAGTGTCTGCCATCTTCTCCACCTCTCCTTGTCGCTACTCGGGCCGGCTACTAGCGCCGACGCGCCTTGCGGTCGTCCTTGATGTGTCCCCGGAAGGTCCGGGTCGGGGCGAACTCGCCCAGCTTGTGCCCGACCATCGAGTCGGACACGAACACCGGCACGTGCTTGCGGCCGTCGTGCACCGCGATCGTGTGGCCGATCATGTCCGGGATCACGGTGGACCGCCGGGACCACGTGCGGATCACGGTCTTCTTGCCGGACTCGTTGAGGGCGTCCACCTTCTTGAGCAGGTGGTCGTCCACGAAGGGGCCCTTCTTCAGGCTGCGCGGCATCTTTACCTCCCTGCTCAGCGCTTCTTGCCGGTACGGCGCCGGCGGACGATCAACTTGTCGGAGGGCTTGTTCCTGCGGGTGCGACCCTCGGGGGTACCGGCCGGGTTGACCGGGTGCCGGCCACCGGAGGTCTTGCCCTCACCACCACCGTGCGGGTGGTCCACCGGGTTCATGACGACACCGCGGACGGTCGGGCGCCTGCCCTTCCACCGCATCCGGCCGGCCTTACCCCAGTTGATGTTGGCGTGCTCCGAGTTGCCCACCCCGCCGATCGTGGCGCGGCAGCGCACGTCGACGTAGCGGATCTCGCCGGAGGGCATGCGCAGCTGCGCGTAGGGCCCGTCCTTGGCGACCAGCTGGACGCCGACCCCCGCCGAGCGGGCGATCTTCGCGCCGCCACCGGGGCGGAGCTCGATCGCGTGCACCACGGTGCCGGTCGGGATGTTGCGCAGCGGCAGGTTGTTACCGACCTTGATGTCCGCGCGCGGCCCGTTCTCGATCCGGTCGCCCTGCTTCAGCCGGGCCGGGGCGATGATGTAGCGCTTCTCCCCGTCGGCGTAGTGCAGCAGCGCGATCCGCGAGGTGCGGTTCGGGTCGTACTCGATGTGCGCGACCTTCGCCGGCACACCGTCCTTGTCGTTGCGCCGGAAGTCGATCAGGCGGTAGGCCCGCTTGTGACCGCCGCCCTGGTGCCGGGTGGTGATCCGCCCGTGCGAGTTCCGGCCGCCCTTGCCGTGCAGCGGACGGATCAGCGACTTCTCCGGGTAGTCCCGGGTGATCTCGGCGTAGTCCGAGCCGCTCGAGAAGCGGCGGCCCGACGTCGTCGGCTTGTACTTACGAATGGCCATCGGTCAGCTCGCTCCCTCAGCTCGCCGGGCCACCGAACACGTCGATCGCCTTGCTCTCCTCGGAGAGCGTGACGACCGCGCGCTTGGTGTCCTTGCGCTTGCCGTAGCCGGTGCGGGAGCGCTTGCGCTTGCCCGGGCGGTTCAGCGTGTTCACGCTGGTCACCTTGACCCCGAACACCTTCTCCACGGCGATCTTGATCTGGGTCTTGTTCGCGTTCGGTGTGACGAGGAAGGTGTACTGGCGCTCGTCGAGCAGCCCGTAGCTCTTCTCCGAGACGACCGGCGCGAGCAGCACGTCCCGCGGGTCCGTGATCACTTGTCGGCCTCCTCAGCGGCGGCAGCCCGGCGGCTCGCGGCCTTCGGCGTGGCGATCGGGCCGGCCAGGAACTCGTCCAGCGCCGCCTGTGTGAACAGGACGACGTCGTTCACCAGCACGTCGTGCGTGTTCAGCTGGTCCGGCGCGATGAGGTGCACCTGCGGCAGGTTGCGCAGGCTCAGCAGCGCGTTCTCGGCGCTCCGCTCGACGACGGCGAGCACCCGGGCGGCGCCGGCCTCCGGGAGCACGGCCTCGAGCGCGCTGCGGGCGGCCTTGGTGGACGGGGTGTCGCCCTCGACCACCGAGGAGACGACGTGCACGCGGCCGGCCCGAGCCCGGTCGGAGAGGGCGCCACGCAGGGCGGCGGCCTTCATCTTCTTCGGGGTCCGCTGCGAGTAGTCCCGCGGCGTCGGGCCGTGCACGGTGCCACCACCGGCGAACTGCGGCGCGCGGACCGAGCCCTGGCGGGCGCGACCGGTGCCCTTCTGCCGGTAGGGCTTCGCACCGCCGCCGCGGACCTCGCCGCGGGTCTTGGTGTCGTGCGTGCCCTGGCGTGCCGCGTTCAGCTGTGCGGTCACCACCTGGTGCATGAGAGCGATGTTCGCCGTCACGTCGAAGACGTGGTCCGGCAGCTCGACGCTGCCGCTCGCGGCGCCCTTCGGCGTCTTGATCTGCACGGTGCTCACTTGCCATCACCCTTCGCGGGGGTCTTCACCACGACGAGGCCACCCCGGGGACCGGGGACCGCGCCCTTGATGAGCAGCAGGCCACGCTCGGCGTCCACCCGGTGGAGCTTCAGGTTCTGCGTGGTCTGGCGGTTGGAGCCCATCCGGCCCGGCAGCCGCACGCCCTTGAACACGCGGCCCGGGGTGGCGCAGCCACCGATCGAGCCCGGGGCGCGGTGCGTGCGGTGCGTGCCGTGCGAGGCGCCCATACCGGCGAAGCCGTAGCGCTTCATGACACCGGCGAAACCCTTGCCCTTGGTCACACCGACCACGTCGACCTCACCGGTCTCCGCGAACGCCTCGACGGTGATCTCCTGGCCCGGCGTGTAGTCGGCGGCGTCGGAGGTGCGCAGCTCCAGCAGGTGCCGACGCGGGGTGACACCGGCCTTGGCGAAGTGACCGGTCTCCGGCTTGTTCACCTTGCGCGGGTCGATCGCCCCGGAGGCCAGCTGGACGGCGGGGTAGCCGTCGGTGCCCTCGGATCGCACCTGGGTCACGACGTTCGGCCCGGCCTGGACCACCGTGACCGGCACGACGCGGTTGTTCTCGTCGAACACCTGGGTCATCCCGAGCTTGGTGCCCAGGAGCCCGGTGACCTTCTTCGTCTGCTTGGTCGCAGTCGTCTTCTTAATCGAAGCAGTCATCGTCTTCGTCCCCACGCCTACTGGATGTTGACGTCGACGCTCGCCGGGAGGTCGATGCGCATGAGCGCATCCACCGTCTTCGGCGTCGGGTCGAGAATGTCGATCAGCCGCTTGTGCGTGCGCATCTCGAAGTGCTCGCGCGAGTCCTTGTACTTGTGCGGCGAGCGGATGACGCAGTACACGTTCTTCTCGGTCGGCAGCGGCACCGGCCCGACGACCCGAGCACCGGTACGCGTCACCGTCTCCACGATCTTGCGAGCAGACGCGTCGATTGCCTCGTGGTCATAGGCCTTGAGCCTGATGCGGATCTTCTGTCCCGCCATGGTCGTCGGTCGTCCTCTTCTTCCTGCCGCGGGGGTGTCGCGGTGTCGGCCCCGCAGAACTCGCGCCGTACACCCACCGGGGGACCCGGTACTGGCCGGCTGCGGCCCGTGCTCTGTTCAGGTCTGTCGGCCGGAACCGACGCTCCAGTCACCTGGAACGGCAGGTCCTGCCGGGGCTCTCCGGTCCACGAGGTCGGGCGTGTCGCGCTCGATCCTCACAGCTGTGCCCGGGTCACCGCGTCCCACCCACTGGGGCGGGCATGTCGCTGGAACTCGACCTTGCGGCCGAGGGGGGACAACGAGCATGGCGCGTGGAACGCGACTTCGGTGCTACCGGTCGGGACCGGGCCTCCGGAGCGGCGCCTCCACGCGCCACGCTCATCGTGCAACCCGTCAAGGATGCCATACGCCAGTACGGCGCCCTCGACCGGGGTGGGGTGCGGGGTGGCCGGCGTTCCGACCACCCCGCGTCCTCACTTGCTGATCTTGGTGACCTGGCCGGCGCCCACGGTACGACCACCCTCGCGGATGGCGAACTGCAGGCCCTCCTCCATGGCGATCGGCTGGATCAGCTGAACGCTCATGCCGGTGTTGTCACCCGGCATGACCATCTCGGTGCCCTGCGGCAGGGTCACGACGCCGGTCACGTCGGTCGTCCGGAAGTAGAACTGCGGACGGTAGTTGTTGAAGAACGGGGTGTGACGGCCGCCCTCGTCCTTGCCCAGGATGTACACCTGGCCCTCGAACTCGGTGTGCGGGGTGATCGAACCCGTCTTCACGACGACCTGGCCGCGCTCGACGTCGTCCCGCTTGATGCCGCGGAGCAGCAGGCCGACGTTCTCGCCGGCACGCCCCTCGTCGAGGATCTTGCGGAACATCTCGACACCGGTGACCGTGGTCTTGGTCGACTTCGGCCGGATGCCGACGATCTCGACCTCCTCGTTCACCTTCACGATGCCGCGCTCGACGCGGCCGGTGACGACCGTGCCACGACCGGTGATCGTGAAGACGTCCTCGACCGGCATCAGGAACGGCTTCTCGATGTCGCGCTCCGGCTCCGGGATCGCGTCGTCGACCGCATCCATCAACGAGACGATGGCGTTCGCCCACTCGTCGTCGCCCTCGAGCGCCTTCAGCGCCGAGACGCGCACGATCGGGAGGTCGTCGCCCGGGTAGTCCTGCTCGGAGAGGAGCTCGCGGACCTCCATCTCGACGAGCTCCATGATCTCCTCGTCGTCGACCATGTCGGCCTTGTTCAGCGCGACGACGATGTAGGGCACGCCGACCTGACGCGCGAGCAGCACGTGCTCACGGGTCTGGGGCATCGGGCCGTCGGTCGCGGCGACCACCAGGATCGCGCCGTCCATCTGGGCGGCACCGGTGATCATGTTCTTCACGTAGTCGGCGTGCCCGGGGCAGTCGACGTGCGCGTAGTGCCGCTTCTCGGTCTGGTACTCGACGTGCGCGATGGAGATCGTGATACCGCGCTGGCGCTCCTCCGGCGCCTTGTCGATCATGTCGAATGCCGAAGCATCGTTGAGGTTCGGGAACTTGTCGTGCAGAACCTTGGTGATGGCCGCCGTCAGCGTGGTCTTGCCGTGGTCGATGTGACCAATGGTGCCGATGTTGACGTGCGGCTTGTTCCGCTCGAACTTCGCCTTCGCCACTGCAGGGTCCTCCTGGACTGAGTTTTCTTGTCCGCCGTGCTGACGGCAGGTCTGGGAATGCTCCGGTTCGAAGGGAGCGGGCCGCGGACCCTACAGGTCCGCGGCACGCGCCTCTTACTCGCCCGTCTCCTTCGCGATGATCTCCTTCGCCACGTTGGCCGGAACCTCCGCGTACGAGTCGAACACCATCGTGTAGTTCGCCCGGCCCTGGGTCCGCGACCGCAGGTCGCCGACGTAGCCGAACATCTCGGACAGCGGCACGAGCGCCTTCACGACGCGAGCGCCTGCCCGCTCCTCCATGGCCTGGACCTGGCCGCGGCGGGAGTTCAGATCGCCGATCACATCGCCCATGTAGTCCTCGGGCGTCGTGACCTCGACCGCCATCATGGGCTCGAGGATGGCGGGCTTCGCCTTGTGGGCCGCCTCCTTGAACGCCATCGAGCCGGCCACCTTGAACGCCATCTCGGACGAGTCGACCTCGTGGTACTGGCCGTCCGTCAGGGTGCACTTGACACCGACCACGGGGTAGCCCGCGAGGATGCCGTACTGCATGGCGTCCTGGACACCGGCGTCCACCGACGGGATGTACTCCCGGGGGATGCGGCCACCGGTGACCTTGTTCTCGAACTCGTACAGCGCACCGTCGCCCCCGGTGAGGGGCTCCAGGTTCATGATGACCCGGGCGAACTGGCCCGAACCACCGGTCTGCTTCTTGTGCGTGTACTCGAACTTGATGACCGGCTGCTTGATGGTCTCCCGGTAGGCGACCTGCGGCTTGCCGATGTTGGCCTCGACCTTGAAGTCGCTCTTCATCCGGTTGACGAGCACCTCGAGGTGCAGCTCGCCCATGCCCGCCAGGATGGTCTGGCCGGTCTCGTCGTCCAGGGACACCTGGAACGTCGGGTCCTCCTCGGCGAGCCGCTGGATCGCCGTGGAGAGCTTCTCCTGGTCGGCCTTCGACTTCGGCTCGACCGCTACCTGGATGACCGGTTCCGGGAAGGTCATCGACTCGAGCACGATCGGGTTCTGCGGGTCGCAGAGCGTCTCGCCGGTGGTCGTGTCCTTCATGCCGACGATCGCGTAGATGTGCCCGGCCATCGCCTCGTCGACCGGGTTCTCCTTGTTGGAGTGCATCTGGAAGATCTTCCCGATGCGCTCCTTGCGGTCCTTGGTCGAGTTCATGATCTGCGCGCCCTGCGCGACCCGCCCGGAGTAGACCCGGACGTAGGTGAGCTTGCCGTAGAACGGGTGCGCGGAGATCTTGAACGCCAGGGCGGCGAACGGCTCGTCCTTGGCCGGCTTGCGGCTGGCCGGGGTCTCCCCGTCGGTCAGGAAGCCCTCGACCGGCGGCAGGTCGTACGGCGACGGCAGGTACTCGATCACCGCGTCCAGCATCGGCTGGACACCCTTGTTCTTGAACGCCGAGCCGCACAGGACCGGGTAGGCGGCGCGGTTGGTCACCAGCGCGCGGATCCCGGCCTTGATCTGGTCGACGGTGAGCTCCTCACCGCCGAAGTAGGCCTCCATCAGGGCGTCGTCGGTCTCCGCGACGGCCTCGATGAGCTGGGTCCGGTACTCCTGGGCCCGGTCCACGAGGTCGGCCGGGATCTCCTCGACCGCGTAGTCCTCGCCCTTCTTGACCTCGCCGCGCCAGGTCAGCGCCCGCATCTGGACCAGATCGACGACGCCGATGAAGTCGCTCTCGGTGCCGATCGGCAGCTGCAGCGGCAGCGGGGTGGCGTTCAGCCGGTCCTTGATGGTCTGGACCGTGAAGTAGAAGTCCGCGCCCAGCTTGTCCATCTTGTTGACGAAGCAGATCCGCGGGACGTCGTACTTGCTCGCCTGCCGCCAGACCTGCTCGGACTGGGGCTCCACGCCTTCCTTGCCGTCGAAGACCGCGACGGCGCCGTCGAGCACCCGCAGGTTGCGCTCCACCTCGACGGTGAAGTCGACGTGCCCGGGGGTGTCGATGATGTTGATCTGGTGGTTGTCCCAGAAGCAGGTCGTCGCGGCCGACGTGATCGTGATGCCGCGCTTCTGCTCCTCCTCCATCCAGTCCATGGTGGCGGCGCCGTCGTGCACCTCACCGAGCTTGTAGTTGATCCCGGTGTAGTACAGGATCCGCTCGGTCGTGGTGGTCTTACCGGCGTCGATGTGGGCCATGATGCCGATGTTGCGGACCTTCGTGAGGTCCGTCAGCACGTCCTGTGCTGCCACTGCTCAGCTCTCCCTCGATCGCGAGATGGCACCCGACGGTCGGCCGGTCACCAGCGGTAGTGGGCGAAGGCGCGGTTCGACTCCGCCATCTTGTGGATGTCCTCGCGCCGCTTGACGCTGGCACCCAGGCCGTTGCTGGCGTCGAGCAGCTCGTTCATCAGGCGGTCGACCATGGTCTTCTCCCGGCGCTGCCCGGAGTAGGTGACCAGCCAGCGCAGGCCCAGGGTGGTCTGCCGGGATGCGCGCACCTCGACCGGGACCTGGTAGGTCGCGCCACCGACCCGGCGGCTGCGGACCTCGAGGGCCGGCTTCACGTTGTCCAGCGCACGCTTCAGCGTGACGACCGGGTCGGTGCCGGTCTTGTCGCGGGTGCCCTCGAGCGCGGCGTAGACGATCCGCTCGGCCAGCGAGCGCTTACCGTCCTTGAGAACCTTGTTCACCAGCTGCGTGACCAGCGGCGAGCCGTAGACCGGGTCCGAGACCAACGGACGCTTCGGGGCGGGGCCCTTGCGGGGCATCAGCTCTTCTCCTTCTTCGCGCCGTAGCGGCTACGGGACTGCTTGCGGTTCTTCACGCCCTGGGTGTCCAGCGAGCCGCGGATCACCTTGTAGCGCACGCCCGGGAGGTCCTTCACACGGCCGCCGCGCACCAGCACGATGGAGTGCTCCTGCAGGTTGTGGCCCTCACCCGGGATGTACGCGGTCACCTCGATGCCGCTCGACAGCCGGACGCGGGCGACCTTGCGCAGCGCGGAGTTGGGCTTCTTCGGGGTGGTCGTGTACACGCGGGTGCAGACCCCGCGGCGCTGGGGGCTGCCCTTGAGCGCTGCGGTCTTGGTCTTCGCGACCTTGTCCTCGCGGCCCTTGCGGACCAGCTGCTGGATCGTGGGCATGAACCGTCTACTTCTTCCCGTCGACGTGGCTCGACTGTGTCGCTGTAGTCGCTGTCTCGTGTTCAAGTCCGGGGTTCGGGCGCCGGCATGGCCACTGGCTCCACCGCCGTCGCGCCGAACCCCGAGGTCGGGCGTGTCGCCCCGGCACGCCGGAGCGGGAAACCCCGCCGAGGCTTTCGGGACGTCCGCCGTGCCCTTCACCGGACCGCCTCACGACCCGTCCGGCGAGCGCCGGGACCCTGACGGGTCCCCGACCACGATCCTGCCGTGTGGGTCCGGGCGCTACGAAGCACGCGGATTGGCCCGACCGAGGTCGGGCGCAAGGCATAAGAGTACTCGGCCCTCTGAGAGACGGTCAAAGCGGGTCCGTTCGGGGCCCCACCTGCGGGACTTCCGGGGGCTGCGGAAGTCCTCTGCGATCCTCCGGGACCCGCCGTGGCGGCATCCGGAGGAGACCTGCTGGTCCCGACACTGCCGTACGACGAGGCGTGAGGCAAGGCGACTCACCCGCTCGTCGCAGATCGGCGTCCGCTCGTCGCGGTCGGCCGGGGTTGGGCGACGTCGTGCACCGGACGGGCTCCGGCCGGTGGTTACCGTCCGGTATGCACCTGCCGACGGCGGTCAACCGCCTCGCCACCCGGGCGCTCGTCGCGCCGCTGCTGTCCTCGACCCTACCCCTCCCGTTCCGCCGCCGTGGGCTCGACCTCGTCGGGGCCGGGCTGCCGCTCCCCCGCGGCACCCGGCGGGCCCGGGGCGAGCTCGGCGGGGTGCCCACCGAGGTGCTGGCCCCGCCCGGCCCGTTCGGCCCGCACCGGGTCCTGTACCTGCACGGGGGCGGGTACCTGGTCGGGTCGTCCGCCTCGCACCGCCCGCTGCTCGCCGGGCTGGCGCACGCCACCGGCACGCCGGTGCACGCCCCGGCCTACCGGCTCGCCCCGGAACACCCGTTCCCGGCCGGGCTGGACGACGCCCTGGCCGCGTGGCGCGCGCTGCGGGCGGCCGGCCACCCGGCCCGGCGGATCGCGCTCGCCGGTGACTCGGCCGGCGGCGGGCTGGCACTGGCGTTGCTGCTGCGGCTGCGCGCCGAAGGCGAGGACCTGCCGGGCGCGATCGGGCTGATCTCCCCGTGGGTGGACCTCTCGTGCACCGCGGACGCGCTGTCCCGCAACGCCGCGAGCGACGCGATGCTCGACCCGGCCTGGCTCGCGGCGGCGGTCGCCGACTACGCACCCGACGGCACCGGCGCGCCCGAGCTGCGCCCGCTGGACGCCGACCTGTCCGGGCTGCCGCCGCTGCACGTGGTCGCCGGCGCGGACGAGGTGCTGGTCGACGACGCCGACGCGCTCGTCGAGCGGGCCCGGGCCGCCGGCACCCCGGTCAGCTACCACCGGGCCGAGGGCATGTGGCACGCGTTCCCGACGCTGGCCGGGTCGCTCGCCGAGGCCGACGACGCGCTGCGCGCCCTGGGCCTGGCCCTGCGGGCCGCCTGCGCCCGCTGATCCCGGCCGCACCCGGTCCGTCCGGCCGCGTTCCCCGCCGAGATGCGGTTCAGCGGGGGTCCTCGATCTCCAGGGCCCGCTGAGCTGCATCTCGGCGGGAAAGTCAGCGCGCGGGGGCGGCCCGGCGGCGCTGGGGGCGAACGCACGAACGGGGCCGGTCACCGCCACGGGAGAGCGGTGTCCGGCCCCGTCCGGGACCCTCCGGGCCGTCCCGGGCCCACCGTCGCGGGCCCGGGACGTGTCGCGACGACGCCTAGCGGTAGTCGCGCCCGAAGTCGTAGTCGTCCAGCGGCACCGCGGCACCGGTGCCCGTGCCGAACACGTCGGGGCCGTAGTAGCCGTCGTCGTAGCTCGGCAGCGCGTAGGCGGCCGCGCGGGCCTCCTCGGTCGGCTGGACCTGGATGTTGCGGTACCGGTTGATGCCGGTACCGGCCGGGATCAGCTTGCCGATGATCACGTTCTCCTTCAGCCCGACGAGCTTGTCGCGCTTTCCGTTGATCGCGGCATCGGTGAGGATCCGGGTGGTCTCCTGGAACGAGGCCGCGGACAGCCACGACTCCGTCGCCAGCGAGGCCTTCGTGATCCCCATCAGCACCGGGCGACCGGAGGCCGGCTCGTGCCCCTCGGCGACGACCCGGCGGTTCTCCGACTCGAACTCGCCCCGCTCGGCCAGCGCGCCGGGCAGGAACTCGGTCGCGCCCGAGTCGATGATCGTCACCCGGCGCAGCATCTGCCGGACGATCACCTCGATGTGCTTGTCGTGGATGTCCACGCTCTGCGTGCGGTAGACCTTCTGCACCTCACGCGTGAGGAACAGCTGCACCTCGCGCGGGCCCATGACGCGCAGCACCTCGTGCGGGTCGGCGGTGCCCTCCAGGAGCAGCTGCCCGACGTGCACGTGGTCGCCGTCGGCCAGCGGCCGCTCGACGCCGTCGACCGAGGTCATCCCGAGCCACTGCCGCTTGGACAGCTTCTCGTAGACGATTTCCTCGCCGCCGTCGTCCGGAACCAGCGTGATCTTCCAGAAGCGGTCGCCGTCCTCGATCCGGATCCGGCCGTCGACGTCGGCGATCGGCGCCTTGCCGCGCGGGACCCGGGCCTCGAAGAGCTCGGTGACACGCGGCAGACCGGTCGTGATGTCGTCGCCGGCCACGCCGCCGATGTGGAAGGTACGCATCGTCAGCTGGGTGCCCGGCTCACCGATGGACTGCGCGGCCACGATGCCGACGGCCTCGCCGACGTCCACCAGCTGGCCGGTGGCCATCGAGCGACCGTAGCAGCGCCCGCAGATGCCGGTGGCCGAGGCGCAGGTCAGCGCCGAGCGCACCCGGATCTGCCGGATGCCGGCCTCGACCAGCGCGTCCAGCGCCGGGTCGCCGAGGTCGTCGCCCTTGCCGACGATCACCGTGCCGTCCGGCGCCGTGACGTCCTCGGCGGAGGACCGGGCGTACACCGAGGTACGCAGGTAGCGGTGCGGGATCAGCCGCCCGTCGCTGGTCTCCTCGGTGACCGGCATGGTGACCGCGCGCTCGGTGCCGCAGTCGACCTCCCGGACGATGACGTCCTGCGAGACGTCGACCAGGCGGCGGGTCAGGTAGCCCGAGTCGGCGGTCCGCAGGGCGGTGTCCGCCAGACCCTTCCGGGTGCCGTGCGTGGAGATGAAGTACTCCAGCACCGACAGGCCCTCGCGGAAGTTCGACTTGATCGGCCGCGGGATGTACTCGCCCTTGGGGTTGGCCACCAGGCCCTTCATGCCCGCCAGCTGGCGGACCTGGGCCATGTTCCCGGCGGCACCGGACTGCACGATCGTCGGGATCGGGTTCTCCTGGGGGAAGTTCTCCTCCATGGACCGCGCGACCTCCTCGGAGGCCTGCGACCAGATCTTGACCATCTCGTCGTTGCGTTCCTGGTGCGACAGGGCACCGCGCTGGTAGCGCTTGTTGATCTGGTCGGCCTTGGCCTCGTACGAGTCGAGGATCTCCTGCTTGTTCGGCGGGACCACGACGTCGTCGATCGCGAGGGTCACGCCCGAGCGGGTCGCCCAGTAGAAGCCGGCGTCCTTGAGCCGGTCCAGCACCTGCGCGACCTCGGTCATCGAGTACCGCTCGGCCAGGTCGTTGATGATCATCGCCTGGCGCTTCTTCGGCAGCGGCTCGTTGATGAACGGGTAGTCCGCCGGGAGCAGCTCGTTGAACAGCACCCGGCCCAGGGTCGTCTCGGCCCGCCAGACGCCGTCCTCGGACACCGCCTCGGCCGGCGCCCCGGGGGTCGGGGTCACGTCCGGGAGCCGGATCTTGATCGGCGCCTGCAGGTGCAGCACCTTGCGGTCGTAGGCCATGATCGCCTCGGCCGAGGAGCCGTAGTAGTTGCCGTTGCCCTCGGCCTCGTCGCGCTGCCGGGTCAGGTGGAACAGACCCGTCACCATGTCCAGGCGGGGCATCGCCAGCGGCCGGCCGGACGCCGGGGACAGGATGTTGTTCGACGACAGCATCAGGACCCGGGCCTCGGACTGCGCCTCGGCCGACAGCGGCAGGTGCACCGCCATCTGGTCACCGTCGAAGTCCGCGTTGAACGCCTCGCAGACCAGCGGGTGCAGCTGGATGGCCTTGCCCTCCACCAGCTGCGGCTCGAAGGCCTGGATGCCGAGGCGGTGCAGCGTCGGTGCCCGGTTCAGCAGCACCGGGTGCTCGGAGATGACCTCCTCGAGCACGTCCCACACCTGCGAACGGCCGCGCTCGACCATCCGCTTGGCCGACTTGATGTTCTGCGCGTGGTTGAGATCCACCAGGCGCTTCATCACGAACGGCTTGAACAGCTCCAGGGCCATCTGCTTGGGCAGGCCGCACTGGTGCAGCTGCAGCTGCGGGCCGACGACGATGACCGAGCGGCCCGAGTAGTCGACGCGCTTGCCGAGCAGGTTCTGGCGGAACCGGCCCTGCTTGCCCTTCAGCAGGTCGGACAGGGACTTGAGCGGGCGGTTGCCGGGTCCCGTAACAGGGCGGCCTCGACGGCCGTTGTCGAACAGCGCGTCGACGGACTCCTGCAGCATCCGCTTCTCGTTGTTGACGATGATCTCGGGCGCGCCGAGGTCGATCAGTCGCTTGAGGCGGTTGTTGCGGTTGATGACCCGGCGGTACAGGTCGTTCAGGTCCGACGTGGCGAACCGGCCGCCGTCGAGCTGCACCATCGGGCGCAGGTCCGGCGGGATGACCGGCACGCAGTCGAGCACCATGCCCATCGGCGAGTTGCCGGTGGACTGGAACGCCGCGACGACCTTGAGCCGCTTGAGCGCGCGCAGCTTCTTCTGGCCCTTGCCGGACCGGATGATCTCGCGCAGCTTCTCGGCCTCGGCCTCGATGTCGAAGTTCTCCAGCAGCTTCTGGATCGCCTCGGCACCCATGGCGCCGGTGAAGTAGTCGCCGTAGCGGTCGTACAGCTCGCGGTAGATCGACTCGTCCGAGATCAGCTGCTGCACGTCGAGCTTGGTGAAGGTGTTCCAGATCTCCTCGAGCCGGTCCAGGTCACGCTGGGCCCGTTCCCGGAGCTGGCGCATCTCCCGTTCGCCGCCGTCCTTGACCTTGCGGCGCACGTCGCCCTTGGCGCCCTCGGCCTCGAGCTCGGCGATGTCCTGCTCGAGCTTCTGGGCGCGGGCCTCCAGGTCGGCGTCGCGGGTCTGCTCGATCCGCTTGCGCTCCACGCTCATCTCGTTCTCGAGCGTGGACATGTCGTTGTGCCGCAGCTCGGTGTTCACCGAGGTGATCACGTACGCCGCGAAGTAGATGATCTTCTCGAGGTCCTTGGGGGCCAGGTCGAGCAGGTAGCCCAGCCGGCTCGGGACGCCCTTGAAGTACCAGATGTGGGTGACCGGGGCGGCCAGCTCGATGTGGCCCATCCGCTCACGGCGCACCTTGGCGCGGGTGACCTCCACGCCGCAGCGCTCGCAGATGATGCCCTTGAAGCGGACGCGCTTGTACTTGCCGCAGTAGCACTCCCAGTCCCGGGTCGGACCGAAGATCTTCTCGCAGAAGAGCCCGTCCTTCTCCGGCTTCAGGGTGCGGTAGTTGATGGTCTCCGGCTTCTTGACCTCGCCGTGCGACCACTGGCGGATGCCCTCGGCGGTGGCCAGGCCGATGCGCAGTTCGTCGAAGAAGTTGACGTCGAGCACGTATGTCCTCTAATCCCGTTAGAAGCGGTTCAGCTAGTTGCTTTTCGGGGGGTCGTCGGGGGGCGGAGCCCCCCGACTCTCAATTGACGACGTCGTCGACGGTCATCGACTCCGAGCCCGGACGACTGGACAGGTTGATGCCCAGATTCGCCGCGGCCCGCTCGAGGTCCTCGTCGTCGGCGTCCCGCATCTCGATCGCCGCACCGTCGCTGGAGAGCACCTCGACGTTCAGGCACAGCGACTGCAGCTCCTTGAGCAGCACCTTGAACGACTCGGGGATCCCCGGCTCCGGGATGTTCTCGCCCTTGACGATCGCCTCGTAGACCTTGACCCGGCCCACGACGTCGTCGGACTTGATCGTCAGCAGCTCCTGCAGGGTGTAGGCCGCGCCGTAGGCCTGCATCGCCCAGCACTCCATCTCGCCGAAGCGCTGACCACCGAACTGCGCCTTACCGCCCAGCGGCTGCTGGGTGATCATCGAGTACGGGCCGGTCGACCGGGCGTGGATCTTGTCGTCCACCAGGTGGGCCAGCTTCAGGATGTACATGTAGCCGACCGCGACCGGGAACGGGTACGGCTCGCCCGAGCGCCCGTCCAGCAGCTGCGCCTTGCCGTCCGCCTTGACCATCCGCTCGCCGTCCCGGTTCGGCAGGGTGCTGCCGAGCAGGCCGGTGATCTCGTTCTCCCGGGCACCGTCGAACACCGGGGTGGCGGTCTTGGTGTCGGCGGAGACCGAGTACAGCTCCTCGGGAATCTGGGACGCCCAGTCCGGCTCGCCCTCGATCTCCCAGCCGGTCTTGGCGATCCACCCGAGGTGGGTCTCCAGGATCTGGCCGATGTTCATCCGGCGCGGCACACCGTGGGTGTTCAGGATGATGTCGAGCGGCGTGCCGTCCTCGAGGAACGGCATG
Source organism: Pseudonocardia nantongensis (assembly GCF_046546495.1). Classification (NCBI taxonomy): domain Bacteria; kingdom Bacillati; phylum Actinomycetota; class Actinomycetes; order Pseudonocardiales; family Pseudonocardiaceae; genus Pseudonocardia; species Pseudonocardia nantongensis. The sequence goes on from NZ_JBKGXT010000006.1 coordinate 211,436, forward strand.
TCCTCGACCGGCAGGATCTTGCCGATGACGCCCTTGTTGCCGTGCCGGCCGGCGAGCTTGTCGCCGTCCGAGATCTTCCGCTTCTGGGCCACGTAGACGCGGACCAGCTCGTTCACGCCGGGGGCCAGCTCGTCGTCGTCGTCCCGGGAGAACACCCGGATGCCGATGACCTTGCCGTTCTCGCCGTGCGGCACCTTCAGCGAGGTATCGCGCACCTCGCGCGCCTTCTCACCGAAGATCGCGCGCAGCAGCCGCTCCTCCGGGGTCAGCTCGGTCTCGCCCTTCGGCGTCACCTTGCCGACCAGGATGTCGCCGGGCTGGACCTCGGCACCGATCCGGATGATGCCGCGCTCGTCGAGGTCGGCGAGCACGTCCTCGGAGACGTTCGGGATGTCCCGGGTGATCTCCTCGGCGCCCAGCTTGGTGTCCCGGGCGTCGACCTCGTGCTCCTCGATGTGGATCGACGTCAGCACGTCGTCCTGCACCAGGCGCTGCGAGAGGATGATCGCGTCCTCGTAGTTGTGCCCCTCCCACGGCATGATGCCGACCAGGAGGTTCTTGCCCAGCGCCATCTCGCCGTTCTCGGTGCACGGCCCGTCGGCGAGCACCTGGCCCACCTCGACCCGGGCGCCCTCGTCGACGATCGGCTTGTGGTTGTTGCAGGTGCCCTGGTTGGAGCGGCGGAACTTGTTGAGGCGGTAGGTCTCGCGCTGCCCCTCGTCGTCCATCACCGTGATGTAGTCGGCGCACAGCTCCTCGACCACACCGGCCCGCTGGGCCACCACGACGTCACCCGCGTCGACCGCGGCGCGCAGCTCCATGCCGGTGCCGACCAGCGGCGACTCGGAGCGCAGCAGCGGCACCGACTGGCGCTGCATGTTCGCGCCCATCAGCGCGCGGTTCGCGTCGTCGTGCTCCAGGAACGGGATCATCGCGGTCGCGACCGACACCATCTGACGCGGCGAGACGTCCATGTACTCGACCCCGGACGGCGAGATCAGGTCGACCTCGCCACCCTTGCGGCGCACCAGGATCCGGTCCTCGGCGAAGGAGCCGTCCGCGTTCAGCCGGGCGTTCGCCTGTGCGACGACGAACCGGTCCTCCTCGTCCGCGGTCAGGTAGTCGATCTGCTCGGTGACGACACCCTCGGTGACCTTGCGGTACGGGGTCTCGATGAAGCCGAACGGGTTGACCCGCGCGAACGACGACAGCGACCCGATCAGGCCGATGTTCGGGCCCTCCGGGGTCTCGATCGGGCACATCCGGCCGTAGTGCGACGGGTGCACGTCCCGGACCTCCATGCCGGCCCGCTCCCGGGACAGGCCGCCCGGGCCGAGCGCCGACAGGCGGCGCTTGTGGGTCAGGCCGGCGAGGGGGTTGTGCTGGTCCATGAACTGGGACAGCTGCGAGGTGCCGAAGAACTCCCGGATCGCGGCCGTGATCGGCCGGGTGTTGATCAGGGTCTGCGGCGTGATGGCCTCGACGTCCTGCGTGGTCATCCGCTCGCGGACGACGCGCTCGGTGCGGGACAGGCCGACCCGGACCTGGTTCTGGATCAGCTCACCGACGGTGCGCAGACGCCGGTTGCCGAAGTGGTCGATGTCGTCGGTCTCGACCGGGATCTCGACGGCCGCGTCCCCCGAGCCGACCGTCATCGCGGTCTCGCCGGCGTGCAGCCGCACGAGGTACTCGATGGTGGTGGCGACGTCGTCCTCGGTCAGCGTGCCGATCGTGGTGTCGACGTCCAGGCCCAGCTTCTTGTTGGCCTTGTAGCGCCCGACCTTGGCCATGTCGTAGCGCTTGTCCTTGAAGAACAGGTTCTCCAGCAGGGCCTGGGCGCTCTCCCGGGTCGGCGGCTCGCCGGGGCGCAGCTTGCGGTAGATGTCGAGCAGCGCCTCGTCCTGACCCGCGGTGTTGTCCTTCTCCAGCGTGGTCATGATCGTCTCGGAGAACCCGAAGCGCTCGCCGATCTGCTCGGCGGTCCAGCCCAGTGCCTTCAGCAGGACGGTCACCGGCTGGCGGCGCTTGCGGTCGATCCGGACGCCGACGGTGTCCCGCTTGTCGACGTCGAACTCCAGCCACGCACCCCGGCTCGGGATGAGCTTGACCGAGTAGACGTCCTTCTCCGTCGTCTTGTCGATCGAGTGGTCGAAGTACACCCCCGGCGACCGCACGAGCTGCGACACGACGACGCGCTCGGTGCCGTTGATGATGAACGTGCCCTTGTCGGTCATCACCGGGAACTCACCCATGAAGACCGTCTGGGACTTGATCTCGCCGGTGGTGTTGTTCGTGAACTCCGCCGTGACGAACAGCGGGGCACCGTAGGTCATGTCCTTGTCCCGGCACTCCTCGACCGAGGCCTTGACCTCGTCGAAGCGGGGGTCGGAGAAGGACAGCGACATCGAGCCGGAGAAGTCCTCGATCGGCGAGATCTCGGTGAGGATCTCCTCCAGCCCGCTGACCGGGAGCTCGTCCCCGGCGTCGATCCGCCGCTGGAACCACGGCTCGCTGCCGACCAGCCACTCGTAGGACTGGATCTGCAGATCCAGTAGATCCGGAACCTCCAGTGGCTCGGAGATCTTCGCGAAGGTGACCCGGTTGGGGGCGCCGGGGTAGTTCGGGTTTGCCGAAGCGGCGAGGGTCGAGGTGGTCGCGGCGGCGCGGGAGACAGCCAAGATGCGTCCTTCCGAGAACTGCGCTTCTCGTCTGGCGTACGCCGTTGGCGAGCGCTACCGTCGCCCTCGATCCGTACGGGGTCCCCCCGGATCGGCACCGGCAGCCGGCCACGTCGCACGCCGTCTGTTGTCATGCACTGAACGGCGCGCCCGGACCACGTACCCGGCTCCGCCGGACCCTCTCCGACGGCCCACCCGCGAGGACACCTCCCCGGAGGCCGGCCCGGATACTTCCCGGTAGCAGGCACGCAATGCTGGACGCAGACAGCGCAAAGAATGACTATAGACGCTGCGAGCGCAGCTGTCGAGACAGGTCGCCGATTCCAGCATTCAGGCAACCACCGTTGCCCAAGGGTGACCTCCCCGGCGCACCGAGTCAAGTCCTTCCTCGTCGATGAACGGTCACTCCCCCGGGACGACCGGTCGTCCCGCGCCGTCCCGGTGCCGGTTGACACGGCCGCACCGCGCGCCAACGATCACCTCGCGGATCGCGAGACCCGCCGACGACGACGTTGTGGAGGACGAGGATGTCCGACGGTAGTGCCGTGCCCGCCGTGCGCGGGGCCGACCCGATCCCGATCCGCTAGACCACGGGAGACGCAGACATGGCCTATGCCGACCGCCCGTGGCTGACCCGGTACGCCGAGGGCCAGCCGCACGACATCGTCCCGGACTTCACCGACGCGCTGTCGATGTTCACCGACGCGGCCGCGCGCAACCCCGACGGGGACGCGCTGCGCTACTTCGACGGCCGGATCACCTACCGCGAGCTGGACCGGCTGACCGACGCCCTGGCCGTCGGGCTGCGCGACGCCGGGTTCGCCCCCGGCGACCGGCTGGCGATGTACCTGCAGAACGTGCCGCAGTTCGTGATCGGCCTGGTCGGTACCTGGAAGGCCGGCGGGATCGCGGTGTCGATCAACCCGATGAACCGGGAGCGCGAGCTGGAACTGCTGCTCGACGACTCCGGCGCGACGGCGCTGCTCTGCCTGGAGGGCCTCTACGCCGACGTCGCGGCGTCGGTGCTGCCGCGGACCGCGGTCCGCACGGTGCTCACCACCTCCGAGCGGGACTTCCAGGGCCGCGACGACCCGCGGGCCTTCCCGGCCGGACGACGTCCGGACCTCGGCGGCATGGAGCCCGGCGGCGCCGACGTCACCGACCTGGTCGCGCTGCTCGAGCGGTTCCGCGGCGCGACGCCGCCGCCGGTGTCGTTCGACGCAGGCGACACCGCGTTCCTGACCTACACCTCCGGCACCACCGGCCCGCCCAAGGGCGCGATGAACACGCACGGCAACGTGGTGTTCAACAGCCAGGCCTACGCCGCGTGGTGCAGCCTCGGCCGCCACGACGTGCTGCTCGGCATCGCACCGCTGTTCCACATCACCGGCCTGATCGGGCACGTCACGCTGGCCCAGTACCTGGCCGCGCCGCTGGTGCTGTTCCACCGGTTCGAGCCCGCACTCGGGATCGACGTGATCCGCGAGGAGCGCCCGACCTTCACCGTCGGCGCGATCACCGTGTTCATCGCGCTGATGAACGCGCCGAACGCCGATCGGGACGCGCTGGCGAGCCTCACCACGATCACCTCCGGCGGGGCGCCGATCCCGCCGTCCACGGTGACCGCGTTCCACGACATGTTCGGCATCTGGATCCACAACATCTACGGCCTGACCGAGACGACCTCGCCGTCGCACGGCACCCCGATCGGCACCCAGGGCCCGGTCGACCCCGCGTCCGGGGCGCTCTCGGTCGGCGTCCCGATCTACAACACGGTGGTCCGGATCCTGGACGACGACGGCGGCGAGCTGCCGCCCGGCGAGGTCGGCGAGATCTGCACCAGCGGCCCGCAGGTCGTGGCCGGCTACTGGAACAAGCCGGAGGAGACCGCGAACGGCCTGCTCCGGGATCCGACACGGCCGCCCGAGCTGCACACCGGCGATGTCGGGTACATGGACGCCGAGGGCTGGTTCTACATCGTCGACCGGAAGAAGGACCAGATCAACGCGGGCGGCTACAAGGTCTGGCCGCGCGAGGTGGAGGACGTGCTCTACGAGCACGAGGCGGTACGGGAGGCCGCCGTCGTCGGGGTGCCCGACGAGTACCGCGGGGAGACGGTGAAGGCCTTCGTGTCGCTCAAGGGCGGGGCCGGCACCACCCCGGACGAGCTCATCGCGTTCGCCAAGGAGCGGATGGCGGCCTACAAGTACCCGCGACAGGTGGAGATCCTGGACGAGGTGCCGAAGACGGTCACCGGCAAGGTGCTGCGCCGCGAGCTCCGGGGCCGCACCCGGGACTGACCGCTCCGGAAACACCCCCGGAGACACCGAAGGGCGGGACCCCCGACCGGGGATCCCGCCCTTCGGCGCTGCTGGTGGGCCGTACGGGCCCGGCTCAGCGGGCCAGGGTCACTTGATGGTGACCGAGGCGCCGGCCTCCTCCAGCTTGGCCTTGGCCGCGTCGGCGGCCTCCTTGTTGACGGCCTCGAGCAGCGCCTTCGGGGCCGACTCGACGAGGTCCTTGGCCTCCTTCAGGCCCAGGCCCGAGACGACCTCGCGGACGACCTTGATGACCTGGATCTTCTTGTCGCCCGCGGAGTCGATGACGACGTCGAACTCGTCCTGCTCCTCCTCGACCGGGGCGGCCTCGCCGCCGGCGGCCGGGGCACCCGCGGCCGCGACGGCGACCGGGGCGGCGGCGGTGACGTCGAAGGTCTCCTCGAACTTCTTCACGAAGTCCGACAGCTCGATGAGCGTGAGCTCCTTGAAGGCGTCGAGCAGCTCGTCGGTGGACAGCTTCGCCATGGTGGCGGTCCCTTCTCTACGGAAAGACGGTGGGTGGTGGTGATCAGCTCTCGGCGGAGTCGCCGTCGGCCGGAGCGGACTCGGCCGGGGCGGGCTCGCCGCCGTCGGCCTGCTTGTCGGCCAGCGCCTGGGCCATCCGCGCGACCTGGGAGGCCGGCTGGTTGAACAGGCTCGCGGCCTTCGACAGGTTCGCCTTCATGGCGCCCGCCAGCTGGGCCAGCAGGACCTCGCGGGACTCGAGGTCCGCGAGCTGCTCGATCTCGGACGTGGACAGGGCGCGCCCGTCCATGTACCCGCCCTTGATCTTCAGGCCGGGGTTCTCCCTGGCGAACTTCTTGATCGCCTTCGCCGCGTCGACGGGCTCGCCGTCGACGAAGGCGATGGCGGTCGGGCCGGCGAGCAGGTCGTCCAGACCCTGCACCCCGGCGTCCGCAGCCGCGCGCTTGACGAGGGTGTTCTTGGCGACGCGGAACTTCGCGGCCTCACCCAGGTCCCAGCGCAGCTGGGTCAGCTTGGCCACGCTGAGCCCGCGGTACTCGGTGACCACCGACGCGGACGAGTCGCGGAACCGGTTGGCGATCTCGTCGACCGCCGAAACCTTGTCGGCACGTGCCATCGCTGCCCTCCTCTCGGGTGGTTGCTACCGGCGCCTCGGCTGTTGCCTCGGCGATGTTGCAGTGGTGCGCCACCGCTTCTCGCAGACCCCGGGAACGACGAACGCCCCGTGCGCAGGGCACGGGGCGTGAACGGCAGCGGGACGCGTGTGGGCGCCCGGCCGGGCCTCGTCCTCCTGCGCGGGTCGCCCGGAGAACTCCGGGACCTTCGTGCACCCGGGGCCGTGCAGAACACGGAACCGGACGCAGACCTGCGGTCTTCGGTGGATCGGCGACCACGATACGCCTGTGCCCCGCGCACCCCGGCGCGGGGGTGGGCGGGGCGCGGGCGGCGGGTGCTCCCGGGCCCGACCGGAATCAGGCCGGGATCAGGCCGGGATCAGGCCGGCGTCATGCTCGCGATCTTCCAACGACCGTCGAGGTACTCCGCCTCGACCCGCAGCCGGGCCGCGGCCGACCCCTCCTGCGGGGCGCCGCCGTCGGCCTGCCGGCGGATCACCTGGTTCACGAACAGGTAGACCGAGGCCCGGTCGCCCTGCACGCTCTGCACCGCGGACTTCGGGATCGTCGCGGTGACCACGGCCTGCTGCTGCGGCGCGAGCTCCCGGACGCTGCCGAAGATCCGCTCGAACTCGGGCGCGAAGGCCGGGGTGATCACCGCGCGGGCATCGGCCTCGGCCTGTTCGAGCCGGGTGTGGTCGAACGAGTAGACCTTCGTGACCGCCTCGCCGATCTGCTCGTTGATCTGCGCGGTGGCCCCGACGTCGGTGAGCGCGGCGTTGGCCGAGGCGCCGGTGAACTCGGCGCGGTACCAGGAGACGCCGAAGAACACCGCAGCCGCGGTGAGCAGCACCGTCACCGCGAGCAGCGCAGCGGTCCCGGCCCGGGAGGCGGGCGCGGGCGGCAGCCGGAACCGGCGGCGCGCACCCGCGGAGCCGTGCTCGTCGGCGTCCTGCTTCCCGGCGTCCTCCTCCCCGGCGTCGTCCTCCCCGAAGTCGGACGGGGCGCTGCCGGATGCCGAGCCGTCGGACGGGCCGGCACGGCCCGGGCGGTCGTCGTCCGCGGCGCCGGAACGGACCGGCTTCGCCGCGGGCGCGGCGCCCGTCACGTCGTTCCCGGTCTCCGCGGACGCCGCGGCACGCTCGTCGACGGCGACGCCGCCGGTGCGGGACTGCTCGGTGGCCTCGGTGCCCTCGTCATCGGCGTGGCCGGTGCGGGGGCGCCCGGCGACCTGGGGCTTACGGATTCCGCCGGTCGGCCGGCGGCGCGGGGTGGACATCTGCGGTGACCTCCTGGGTGGGTCGACCTGGGGGCGAGCGGCCGGGACTCCGGCCGCGGGGGCGGTCCGTGCGTCCGGCTCAGCCACCGCCGCCGGGGGTCAGCAGGGGCTCCAGGGCGTCGACCTTCCAGCCCTCGTCGGTGCGGGTCATCCCGGCCTCGATCCGCTGCCGGGTGACGGCAGGCTCCTGCCCCTCTGGGGTGACGGTGACGTCCACCCCGAGCAGCACCCGGGCGGTGCCCGCCCGCGGGTCGACCTCGGAGACCGCCGCGTCGCTGACCGCCGCGGTGGTGGTCCGCTTCTGCTGGGTGACCAGGTCGGCGTAGGCGTCCCGGTTCTTCACGAACTCGTCGCGGACCGACCCGCTGGAGGACTGGATCCACAGGTCCAGGCCACGCTGGGCGTCCTTGTGGTCGAGCGTGTTCAGGTTGATCACGGCCTGCCGGGCGTCCTGCAGGGCCTCGTCGCGGGCCTGGGCGACCTGCACCGAGTCGCTGTTGAGCGCGAACAGCCACAGCGCCCCGAGCAGCAGGGCGAGCACGGCGGCCAGCACGGCGGCGATCGGCAGGATCCGGGCGAGCCGGCCCGGGGCACCGGGCCCGCTGTCCGGCTCCTCCGGCCCGGGGCCGTCGGAGGCGGCCGGGCGTTCGTCGAGGGTCGCGTTCATGGGGAGCGTTCCTCCTCCCGGCTGCGGGGGCACAGCCGCTCGGCGGCTGCGGCGGCCGCAGCCGGTGAACCGCCCGGGGAACGCCGGCCGCGGTCGCGGCCACGCCTCCCCCGGTCGTCGTACCGGTCGCACCCGCAGTTCGGGCACGGCCGTCGTGCCGGTCGCGCCCGTGTCGACGCGACCACAGGGCTCACCCGCCCATCAGGATCTGGGCGGCGTCTCCGACCAGGCCCGGTGTCGCGACCCGCTCGCCGGCGGTGGAGCCGGGCGAGCCCGCCGCGGGCGGCGGGGCCGGGGTGTCCCCCGCGTCCGCAGGCGGCATCGGGGTCGCCGCCCGCGGCACATTCTGCATACCGCGGACGGCGGTTCCGGTGCCGGGGGGCTCGGCGCAGGCGGCCGCGGAGTTCACCGGCGTCTCGGCGACGTCCTGGCCCGGCCGGTTGACCGTGCCCTCGTAGCCGCGGGTGCAGACCGGTGGGTCGGCGATGTTGACGACCAGGCCGAGGTGCGCGGTCCCGTCGCCCGGCACCACCTTCGGCGCCAGCGCGACCAGGCCCGGGTAGGTCACCAACAGCTGGCGGAACCCGGCCTGGCGCGGTTCCAGCACGTCGCTGACCGTGCGCAGGTTCGCCACCGACTCGCCGAGCCCGGGACCGCTCTCCCGGAGCAGCCCGCTGACCTCGTCGCCGGCCCGGGGGCCGTCGTCGATGATCCGGCGGATGTCCGGGTCGGACTGCGCGAGCTGCTCGGTCACCTCACGCAGCCCCCGGCTGAACTCCTGGAACTGCGGTGCCACGTCGTTCTGCGTGGCCAGCACGGGCCGGGCGTCCTCGATCAGCGCGGTGGTCTGCGGCAGCGCGTCGGTCGCGGCCTGAGTGAACTGGCCGGTGGTGTCGAGCAGCTGCTGCAACGGCTGCGCGGTTCCCGCGAAGCCCTGACCCAGCTCGTCGACGACGGTGCGCAGCGAGTCCAGCGGGACGGTGGAGACGAACCGGTCCAGGTCGACCAGCAGGGTCTGGACCTGCACCGGGGTCTGGGTCCGTTCCTGCGGGATGACCGATCCCGCGGCGAGCGTCTCGCCGCCGGGGCCGACCGGCTGCAGGTCGACGTACTGCTCGCCGATCGGCGACAGGTTCCCGACGACGGCCCGGGTGTCCGCGGGGATCTCCGGGGCGCCGTTGTCGATGTCCAGCTGGACGTCGACGCCGGCGTCGGTCAGCGTCAGCGGCCCCACCCGCCCGACGCTGACGCCGCGGTAGGTCACGTCGGCGCCGGAGAAGATGCCGCCGGACTCGGCCAGCTGCACGGTCACCGGGTAGCTGGTCGCCCCGAAGACCCGGTCCAGCCCGGCGTAGCGGAAGCCGGCGTAGCCGACCCCGAGCAGCGTCACCACCAGCAGCGCGATGAGCTGCCAGCGCACGGTGCGGGTGATCACGATCCACCTCCGAAGAGTCCGCCGAGCAGCCCGCCGCGCCCACCGGACTGCTCCGGCGTCGAGGACGGTTCGGGGGTCTCGGTCGCGTCCGGTGTGGCGGTGGCGCCCTCGGGGGCCTGCGGTGCGGGCGTCGGGGCCGGGGTCGCGGTCTCCGGGCCGAGCAGCGGCAGCTGCGGCACCCCGGGGGCCTGCGGGGCCGGCTCGTTCGGCGCGCCACCGCCGAGCAGCGGCGCGAGCAGCTGCCCGGTGGGGGGCAGCTGCAGCAGCTGGGTCGGGTCCAGCGGGAGACCGAGCTGGTTGCTGCGCAGGACGTTGTCCAGCACCGACCGCAGGTCCAGGTCGGCCTTGATGTAGAGGTTCGCGTAGTCGCCGGCGACCGCGTCGGTGGAGGCGTCGGTGAACGGGATCGTCAGCAGCAGCTGCAGCGAGTTCGGCAGGTCCTGGCCGGAGTCGGCCAGGTTGCGCAGGACCGGCCGCAGCGCCTCCAGATCGGCGATCAGGTCGTCCCGGGACCGGTTGACCACGTTGGTGGCGACCCCGGAGAGCCGGTCGAGGGCCTGCAGCATGCCGACCAGCTGGGTCCGCTGGGACTCCAGCTCACGCAGCCCGGGGCTGATGTCGTTCAGCGCGGTCCGGATCTGCGGGCGCCGCTCGACGAGCGTGGCGGAGAGCCGGTTCAGCCCGTCGAGCGCCCGGTTGATGTCGTCCTTGGAGTCGTCCAGCGAGCCGACCAGCTGGTCCAGGTTGCCCAGCAGCTCGCGCACCTGCGGCTCCCGGCCGGACAGCGCGTTGTTCAGCTCGGTCGAGATCGTCCGGATCTGCGCGACGCCGCCGCCGTTGAGCAGCATCGACAGCGCCCCGAGGACCTCCTCGACCTCGGCCGCGCGCCCGGTGCTCTGCAGCCCGATCGTCCCGGCCCGGGCCAGCGAGCCCTCGGCCGGTACGCCCTGTGGCGAGGCCAGCTCGACGAACTTCTCGCCGAGCAGCGACGTGGACCGGACCCGCGCCGTCGAGTTCGCCGGCAGCTCGACGTCCCGGTTCACCTGCACCGTGACCTGCGCGTTCCAGCTCTGCGGCGCGACCGTCACGGTCTCGACCGTGCCGACCGGGACGTCGCCGACCCGGACGATCGACTGCGGGACCAGGTCCACCACGTCCGGGAACTCGATCTGCACCGAGTACGGGTCGTCACCGAGGTTCGCGCCACCGGGCAGCGACACCCCGCGCAGGCCGCCGTCCAGCGTGCCGCACCCGGCCGCCGACACCGCGACGGTGGTGAGCAGCGCGGCCACCCGCGCCGTCCGGCCGGTCATGAGCCACCTCCGAACAGGCCGCCGAGGAGACCGCCGCCGCTCTCGCGCTCCGGCGTGGCCGGGGTCGAGGAGGGCGCCGGGGTGGCCGGCGTCGAGGACCCGGCGTCCGGGGCCGGGGCAGGTGCTCCCGGCGCGGGCGCGGCCGGGGCCTGCGGGGCCGGGGTGCCGGGGGCACGCAGCTGCGAGCCGGGGTCGGTCAGCGAGAGCGGCGAGCCGGGCATCAGGTTCGGCGCCACCGGGCTCGAGGGCGCACCGCCCGACGAGAGCTGGCCGACGATGTCGGTCACCGACGGCAACGGCACCGCGCCGTCCAGGACCGGGGCCAGGCCGTCACAGATCGGCGCGATCGCCGCGTCCGGCGCGGGCAGCGGGCCCTCCTGCGGCCGGCTGCGCAGCAGCTCGCACACCGCCAGCACCGGCGGGTAGGCCAGCTCGTTCAGGTTCGCCCGGGTGTCCAGCGTCTCCGAGGAACCGTTGTAGATGTTGGCCAGGTTGTTCAGCGCGGCCGGGGCGAGGTCCGCCACCTCGGCCAGCGCCTGCTGGTGGTCGACGATCTCCTGGCTCACCCCGGCCAGCTTGTCCACGTTGGAGTTCAGCGTGTCCCGGTTGTCCCGCACGAAGCTCGCGACGTCGCCGAGGGCGTAGGAGAGCTCGTTCAGCGAGCCACCGAGCTCCTCGCGCTGGCCGGCCAGGAAGCCGGTGACGTCGGCGAGCCTGCCGTTCAGCTCACGCACGCCCGCGTCGTTCTCGCGCAGCGTGCCGACGAACTTCTGCAGCTCGGTGATGGTGCCGAAGAGGTCCTTGCTGGACCCGTTCAGCGTCGCGGAGAGGCCGCCCAGGTTACGGACGGTGTCGTTGAGCGCGCGGCCGTTGCCGTCCAGGTTCTGCGCGCCGACGTCGAGCACGTCGCTCAGCGCGCCGGTGGAGTTGGCTCCTTCCGGACCGAGCGCGCGGGACAGCTCGCTCGCCGTCCGGCTCAGGTCGTCCACCCCGAGCGGCACCGCGGTGCGCTCGACCGGGATCTCCTGGCCGGCCCACTCCGGTCCGCCGGTCCAGGGCGGAGTCAGCTGGACGTAGCGGCCGGTGACCAGGCTCGGCGAGACCACCGCGGCCCGCAGATCGGCCGGGAACCGCACGTCGTCATCGGTGACGGTCATGTCGACCCGCACCCGGTCGCCCTGCGGCGTGATCCGGTCGATCTTGCCGACGGGCACGCCGAGCACGCGCACGTCGTTGTCCGGGAACAGCCCCGCGGCACTGGTGAAGTACGCGGTGACCGGTCGCCCGCCACCGGTGGTGATCAGCCAGAACCCGGAGGCCAGCAGCACCGCCACGATGGCGATCAGCGCTCCGAGCTGGAGCAGGCGGCGGTCGTGCGCCCAGCTGCCCATCAGCAGTCACCCCCCAGCGGCGAGGTGGCCGGCGGGAGCAGGCCACAGGCGTAGTTGTCGAACCAGCGGCCGGAACCGAGTGCGTTGCCGAACACGCGGATGAAGACCGCTTCCTTGTCCAGGATCTCGCCGAGGTTGTCGCGGTTCTGCTCGAGCACGGCGAGCACCTTGTCCAGCGTCTCCAGGGTCGGGCGGAGCTGCTCCTGGTTGTCCGCGACCAGCCCGCGCAGCTGGATCGACAGCTTCTGCACGCCGTCCAGCAGGTTCGCGATGGCGTCCTTGCGCTTCTGCAGCTCGCCGAGCAGCTTGTTGCCGTCCTCGATCAGCTTGACGACGTCACCGCGCCGCTCGGCCAGCGTGCCGGACAGCTGCCGGGTGTTCGCCAGCAGCTGCTTGAGCTCGCCGTCCCGGCTGGAGATCGTGTTCGACAACCGGGACAGGCCGTCGAGCGCCCCGCGGATCTCCGGCGGGGTGTCCCGGAAGGTGTCGGACAGCGTGTCCAGGCTGGTCGCGAGCTGGTCGGTGTCGAGCTGGTCGATCGTGCCGGACAGCCCGTTGAACGCGTCGACGACGTCGAACGGGGACTTGGTGCGGTCCCGCCCGATCGCCTGGTCCGGGTCCTGCTCGCCGTCCCCGCGCGGGTCCAGCGCCAGGTACTTCGCCCCCAGCAGGGTGGCGATCTCGATCGACGCGGTCGTCCGGTTGCCCACCCAGGCGTCGGTCACCGTGAACTCGACGAGCACGTGGTCGCCATCGAGCTCGACGCTGGAGACCCGGCCCGCCTCGACCCCGGCCACGGTGACCCGGTCGTCGGCCTGCAGGCCGGCGCCCTCCGGGAACTCGGCCTCGTAGGTCGTCGCGCCGGAGAACAACGTCTCGAAGTTGAACGCCGCCAGGGTCAGGGCCACGATCGTCACGATCGCGACCGTGGCCAGCATCACCGGTCGCCTCTCACCGGCCCGTGCCATCAGTTGCCTCCCGGCTGGAGCGGGGCGGTGGGGTCGGAGCTCGAGTCGGCCGGACCCGCCTGCCCGAGCGGGTTCAGCAGCCGCTCGGCGGACTCCGACGTCGGTTCCCGCATCCGCGGGTTGTCCTCGGCGCCCTCGTCCGGCCCGGCCTCCGAGCCGTCGGTCGGCACCGTGTTGCCGGCGCCGATGCCGGACGGGTCCGGCCCGCAGCGCCGTGCGGAGTTCGTCGTCAGCCCGTCGAGCCCGAGGTCCTCCAGCGAGACCGGGTCGACCAGGCCGGAGATGCCGACCTGCCCGTCCAGGCCGCAGACGTAGAAGTTGAACCAGCTGCCGTAGGAGCCGACCCGGGAGATCCGGTTCAGCTTGAACGGCGAGTACTGCAGGAACCTCTCGACCGCCGGGCGGCCCTTGTCCAGCTCGGTGGCCAGGTCGCCGAGGTTGCGGATGTCGTCGCGCAGCGGCGGGCGGGCGTCTTCCAGGAACGAGCCGGTGACCTGGGTCAGCGTCCCGATGGACTGGATCGCGTTGCCGATCGGCTCACGGTCCTGGGCCAGCCCGGACACCAGCGCCCGCAACGAGCTGATCAGTTCGTTGAGGCCCTGGTCGTTCTGGTTGACCGTCTGCAGCACCAGGTTCAGGTTGTCGATCACTTGACCGATCACCTCGTCCCGGTCGGCGACGCTGTTGGTCAGCGACGACGTCGAGGCCAGCAGGCTCTGCACCGTCCCGGCCTCGCCCTGCAGGACCTGGACGATCTCCATCGAGAGCTTGTTGATCTGGTCCGGGTCGAGGCCCTGGAACAGCGGCTGGAAGCCGTTGAACAGCACGGTGAGGTTCAGCGCCGGGCGGGTCCGCTCCAGCGGGATCTGGGCGCCCGCGGCCAGCGTCTCGCCGGTCGGACCGGCGCCCTGGTCGAGTGCCAGGTAGCGCTGCCCGATCAGGTTCTTGTACTTCAGGGTCGCGTTCACCGACGCCGGCAGCGGGGTCGAGGCGTCGACGTCGAACGCGACCTCGGCGACCCGCCGGTCGACGATCCGGATGTCCTTGACCGCTCCGACGACGACCCCGGCGATCCGGACGTCGTCGCCGGGCAGCAGCCCGGCGACGTCGGTGAACCGGGCGGTGTAGTCCATGGTCCCGCTCCCGCTGCGGGTGTTGGCGATCGTCATCCCGAGCACCGTGGTGGCCAGGGCGGTGATCACGGCCAGGACCAGGAACTTGGTGAGCGCGGAGATCGGCAGCCTGCTCACGTCAACGTCACCTCCGTGCCGCGTAGCAGCGGGCCGACCATCGTGCTGCTCCAGGCGGGGACGGCCTCCGGGGAGCCGCCCTGCTGGGCGGCCAGCAGCTGCGCGACGACCTGCCGCTCGCCGGGCGAGTTCGCGACCCCCATGTCGACCCGGCCGGCCTGCTGCTCGGCCTCGGCCGGTTCGCCGGCGGACTGACCGGGGCTGTGCGACGACGGCTGGACACCGAGGTTGCCCAGCGTCGAGGTCAGCGGCGGCAGCACGCCGGCGCCGTTCTGGCCGCTCTGGTCCTCGATCTGCCCGAAGGTGTCCGTGCCGTCGTAGGTGCCGAAGGTGTCCACCCCGAACTCCTCGGGGTCGCCCATCGGCTGGCCCTGCGGCGCAGGCCCGGGCACCGACCCGTCCCGGAACGGGCCGTCGGGCGCGTACTGGCTGCCCTCCGGGGCCGGGATCGGGTAGCAGCGCGGGCCGCGGTCGTCGTTGTACTCGGGCTCGTCCTGGTTCGGCAGGTACTTGCCCTTGCTCGCGACGATCTCCAGCGTGATGTTCACGCCGACCCGGTCGGTACCCGGCCGGATCGCGTTATTGATCTTCGGGATCAGGTCGACGAGCTGGCCGGTCAGGCACGGGAACTCGGGCGAGTACCGGGCCAGCGTCTCCAGCGTCGGGCGGCTGGACCGGGACAGGCCGATGATGTTGTCGCCGTTGGCGTCCAGGAACGCTCGCAGGTCGTCGGACGCGCCGGTGATCGAGCGGTAGAGGTTCCGCAGGCCCTCACGCTTCTCGACGACCGTCCGGCTGGTCACGGCCAGGTTGTCGACGGCGTCGAGCAGGTCCGGGGCCGCCTGGTTCAGGTTGTCCGAGAACGTCGCCAGCTGCCGGATGTCCTCCTGCAGGTCCGGGACGGCCGGGTTGAGCCCGCGGGTCAGCGTGTTCAGCTGCTCGAGGGTGGTGCCCAGCTGCTCGCCGCGACCCCGCAGGGCCGACGACAGCGACCCGAGGGTGGAGGCCAGGTCCTGCGGCTGGACGGCCTGCAGCAGCGGCAGCAGCTCGTCGAGCACCCGCTCGACCTCCACCGCGGCCCGGCTGCGGTCCTCCGGGATCGTGGCCCCGGCGGCCAGCGGGGAGCCGGACGGCGCCGGCGGCGGGATCAGCGACACGAACTTCTCGCCGAACAGCGTCTTGGGCAGCAGCTGCGCGCTGACGTTCTGCGGGACCTGGTCGATCAGGTCCGGGTTCATCGACATCTCGATGCTGGTGTTCGAGCCGTCGGTGCTGACCTCCTCGACCTCACCCACGATCAGACCGCGGACCTTGACGTCGGCACGTTCCTGCATCTGGGTGCCGACCCGCGCCACGTCCAGCGTCACCGGGACGCCGGGCTTGAACAGGCCGGCGTACTGCCCGATCGCCAGGCCGATCAGCAGCACGATGACGGTGACGAACGCCAGCCCCTGCAGGACCTTCTTCGTGGACCTCATCCGGCCACCCGCACAGACGTGTCGGTGCCGAACATGACCAGGGTGAGGAAGAAGTCCAGGATCGCGGTGCTGACGATCGACAGCCGCACCGCGCGCCCCACCGCCACGCCCACCCCGGCCGGGCCGCCCTTGGCGGAGTAGCCGTAGTGGCAGTGGATCAGGATGATCACGGCCGCGAAGACGATGACCTTGACGTAGGACAGCAGCACGTCGCTGACCGGTAGGAACAGGTCGAAGTAGTGATCGTAGGTGCCACCCGGCAGCCCGTTGATCAGCGTCACGTTCAGCCGGGAGGCAGCGAAGCTGGCGAGCAGGCCGATCGTGTAGATCGGGATGACCGCGATGATCCCGGCGACCACCCGGGTGGTGACCAGGTAGGGCACCGAGGGCACCGCCATGACCTCCAGCGCGTCGATCTCCTCGGAGATCCGCATCGCGCCGAGCTGGGCGGTGAAGCCGGCACCGAGGGTCGCGGTCAGCGCCGACGCCGCGACCAGCGGGGCGATGTCGCGGGTGTTGAAGTAGGCGGTGATGAAGCCGGTCAGCGCCTCGACGCCGAGGGCGTCGAGTGCCCGGAAGCCCTGCAGGCCGACCAGCGAACCGACGAACAGCGACAGCGACGCCATCACCCCGGCGGTGCCCAGGATGACGATCAGCGCACCGGAGCCGAAGGAGACCTCGGCCAGCAGCCGGGCGACCTCCTTGCGGTAGCTGGTGAGCGTCTTCGGGATCCAGACGATCGCGCGCGAGTAGAGCGACAGCTGGTCACCGAGCTCCTCGAGCTGGTCCAGCGGTGCCTGCGCGGCGCGGCGTGTGCGCGCACCGATCGACGACGTGGGGACGGCCATGTGTCTAGAAGCCCTTCGGCGGGACGAGCTCGAGGTACAGGGCGGTGAGCACCAGGTTGATCAAGAACACCAGGACGAAGGAGATGACGACCGACTGGTTCACCGCGTCGCCCACGCCCTTCGCACCGGGCGGCGGGTTCAGGCCGCGGTACGCGGCCACCACGCCGGCGACGATGCCGAACAGGAACGCCTTGAACTCGGAGACGAGGATGTCCGAGACCTGGGCGATCGCCGAGAAGCTGTTGATGTACGCGCCCGGCGAGCCGCCCTGGATGATCACGTTGAAGAAGTAGCCGCCGGAGACCCCGACCACGGTGGCCAGGCCGTTCAGCACCACCGCGGTGACGCCCATGGCCAGCACCCGGGGCACCACCAGGCGCTGGATCGGCGAGATGCCGAGCACCTCCATCGCCGAGATCTCCTCGCGGATGGTGCGCGCCCCGAGATCGGCGCAGACGGCGCTGCCGCCCGCACCGGAGATCAGCAGCGCGGTGACGATCGGCGCGGCCTGCTGCACGATCGCGAGCACCGACCCGGCGCCGGTCTGCGACTGGGCACCGAACTGCCGGGTCAGCTCGCCCAGCAGCAGCGCGATGGTCGCGCCGAACGGGATCGTGAACAGCGCCGTCGGCAGCGCCGAGACCTTGGTGACGAACCAGGTCTGCTCGACGAACTCGCGCAGCTGGAACGGCGGCCGGAAGGTCTGCTTGCCGATCTCGACCCCGAGGCCGATGAACTTGCCGACCGGGGTGAGCGCCCGGGTGACGGGAGTGGTCACCGGTCCCCCTCGGAGAGCTGGTGGCGGCCGTTCGGCGGGCCGTCGTCGTCGGTGACCCGCGGGTGCACGTCGGTGGGCCGGTCGTCGGTGGGCGGGGCCGGGGAGGCGGCGCCGGCGGTGACGCGCTCGCGGGCGACCTCACGGGTGCCGCCGTCCTGCGACGGGCCCCACTGCGAGCCGTCCGATTCGCTGTAGGACTCGCGGATCGCGCGCTGGGCCGGCTCGGGCAGCGTGTGCAGCATCGCCTCCACCCGCTCCCGCCTGCGGTGCACCGCCTGCCGGTCCGGCATCCCGGTCGAGGCCTGCAGCTGCGGCTTCAGCGGCGGCAGCCCGGCCAGGTCACCGGCCTCGGCCATCTCCCGCTCGGCCTGCGCCGAGTCCTTCTCCTCGCTCATCCCGATCGGCCCCTCGCGCCGGCCGTTGAGGAACTGCGCGACCACCGGCTCCTCCGAGGTCAGCAGCTGCTCGCGCGGGCCGAACATGGCCAGGTGCTTGCGGTAGAGCAGGCCGATGTTGTCCGGGATCGTCTGCGCGGTGTTGATGTCGTGGGTGACGATCAGGAACGTCGAGTCGGTCTGCGCGTTCAGGTCGATGATCAGCTGGTTCAGGTACGCCGTGCGCACCGGATCCAGGCCCGAGTCCGGCTCGTCGAACAGGATGATCTCCGGATCGAGCACCAGCGCCCGGGCCAGCCCGGCCCGCTTGCGCATCCCGCCGGAGATCTCGCCGGGCAGCTTGCCCTCGTCGCCGCCCAGACCGACCAGATCGATCTTCTCCAGGACGATGTCCCGGACCTGGGCCTCGGACTTCTTGGTGTGCTCGCGCAGCGGGAAGGCGATGTTGTCGTAGAGGGTCATCGACCCGAACAGCGCGCCGTCCTGGAACAGCACCCCGAACAGCTTCCGGAGCTCGTAGAGCCGCGACTCGCTGCACTTCACCAGGTCGGTGTCGTGGATCAGGATCGAGCCCTGCTCCGGCTTCAACAGCCCGATCAGGGTCTTCAGGAACACCGACTTGCCCGTGCCGGACGGGCCCAGCAGGACCGAGACCTCACCCGGGGGCAGGGTCAGCGTGACGTCCGACCAGATGTTGGCCCGGCCGAAGGACTTCGACAGCCCGTCGACCTTCACCTCGACACCGGTCACGTGCCGCCTCCTCGCGTCTGCTCGACCGATCGACGCACCGGCGGCCCGGGTGTGGGGAGCGCGGGCCAGCCCTCGGTGCTGAACGGGACAACGAGCCGGAGCGGAAGGGGTTACTCGGAGGTATGGAACGACCGGGAACGGGGATCGTAATGTAGACTACGTTATGGTGACGCTCCGTCTCCGGATCTCGTCGAATTGTTGCGGACCGTGGGAAACACCCTCCGGGAAGTGGACACCCCGCTACTCCGAACGGCGGGGCCGTCACCGATCCCTGAGCACACGTGCTCCGTGGACATCGACTGGATGATCACCCGATCGGAGGCGTCGGCTCGCGCAGGTCCGTCCGCGCGTAGGTCATGATCAGCCGCTGGTAGTCGTCGAAGAGCACCCGCAGCAGCTCGCGGTCGCGCGGGTCGCAGGTCTGCTGATAGCCCGCCATCAGCGAGATCCCGAACACCGCGAGCCGGTGCGCATCGGCCGGATCGGCGACGACGTCGGCCACCACCTGCTCCAGCGCGATCCGCCGCTGGACGTCCACCCGGCGCTGGGCCCGCCCCACCTCGGGGTCGATCGCCGCCCACGAACGGATCGCGGCGTCGCACTCGTGCCGGAGCTCGATGGTCAGCTGCTTGACCACGAGCACCCGCTCGACCGGGTCCGAGGTGGAGCGCGCCAGCCGGACGACCCGGTCGGTCTGGTCGCCCTCCCAGTACTCCAGCAACCCCCGGACGAAACCGGCCCAGCCACCGAAGTGGTGGTAGAAGGACCCGCTGGTCACACCGAGCGCGCGGCACAGCGGACCGATCTTGAGCCCGGACGCGCCCTCGCGGGCGAGGATCGTCATCGCCGCGTCGTAGTACTGCTCGGCGGCCACCTGCCGGCCGGCTCTCCTGGGCACCGCGCTCCCCGTTCCCGCTTCACCGTCGTCCACGCCGGTCCCGGCGTGCCCCGGGACCGCCGTCCGGGAGTCAGGGTGCCACGCCGGACGCCCGGACTGCCCCGTCCCGGCGGCGGGGTCCGTCCGGCCCGGGGCACCCTCGGGCCCCGGCACCGACGAGGGCGCCCCTCGGGACATCGCCGGGGCGGTGCCCAGCCCCGACTGGTCGGTGCGAGGCCCACCTCGTCGGCCGGGTCGGCGGCGACGCAGGCGGAGTCGGTCCCGGTGGCGCGCACCGCCGTCGCCGGCGCTCCGGCGTCCTCGCGGGCGAATGGTCTTGACAGTAACGTAATCTACGTTATGTTTTACCGACGGCACCGGCAAGCGACTGCCCGCACGACCGCCCGCACGACGACGTGGAGGACCCCGTGCCCGGATTCGCCGACGAGGACGAGCTGTACCGCTACATCGGCGGGCTCTTCGAGACCGCCCTGACCGACCCGGAGCTGGAGCCCGCGCTGCGCGCGACCGGCCTGGTACTGCGCCTGCAGTGCACCGACCCCGACTCGGCGCTGGTCATCGACCTGCCGGGCGGGAAGGTCTGGAGGGGCGCCGATCCCGGCGCCCCGGAGGCCGCGGCGACGATGACGATGGCCACCGAGACCGCCAACGCCTACTGGCAGGGGACCGTCAACCTGACGTTCGCGATGGCCAGGGGCACGGTCACGGTCGACGGCACCGTGACCAGGCTGCTGCAGCTGGCCCCGCTGTCGAAGCGGCTCTTCCCCGCCTATGTCGAGCAGCTGCGCGCCGACGGGCGCGACGACCTGCTGGTGGAGAACTGACCGGGACCGGCCCCGGACGACGACGTCGCAGGAGGTAGCACCGTGACCAGCACCGAGAAGCGCACCCACGACCCGATCGACATCTCGAGCCAGGCGTTCTGGGCCCGGCCCCCGCACGTGCGGGAGGAGTCGTTCGCCGAGCTCCGACGGGAGCGGCCGCTGTCCTGGCACCCGCCGGCCGAGACCGACCTGCTGCCCGACCCGGACGCCCCCGGGTTCTGGGCGCTGGTCACGCACGCCGACATCCAGGCCGTCAGCCGGGACGCCGAGACGTTCGCCTCCGGCCAGCAGTACGGCGGCGTGATGCTGGAGGACGCGCCGGAGGACGTGCTCGAGGGCGCGCACTCGATCCTGGCCATGGACGCACCGCGACACCACCGGCTGCGCAAGGTGATCAGCTCGGTGTTCACCCCGCGCCGGGTGCGCCGGATCGAGGAGCAGATCGCCGAGCAGGCCCGCCTGATCGTCGACGACCTGCTGGAGCAGCCCGGCTCCGCGGACTTCGTGACCGCGGTGTCGGCCCGGCTGCCGATGTGGACGATCTCGGAGATGATCGGCATCCCGGAGTCCCGGCGGCAGGAGATCGCCGACGCCGCCAACGCCATGGTCGCCTGGAACGACCCGGACCACATCGGTGACGGCGACCCGATGGCGGTGCTGCTCGGCAGCCTGATGACGCTGCACACGATGTCGTTCGAGCTGTCCGCGCTGCGCCGCGAGCAACCGGCCGACGACCTGATGACCGCGCTCGTACAGGCCGAGGTGGACGGTGCCTCGCTGACCGACGAGGAGATCGCGGCCTTCTTCGTGCTGCTCTGCGTCGCCGGCAACGACACCACCCGGCAGACCGCCAGCCACGCGATCCTGGCGCTCGACCGCAACCCCGACCAGCGCCGGGTGCTGACCGAGCAGTTCGACGACCGGATCGGCCCGGCCATAGAGGAGTTCGTGCGCTGGGCCAGCCCGGTGCTGACGTTCCGGCGCACCGCGACCCGGGACACCGAGATCCGCGGGCAGCGGATCGCCGAGGGCGAGCGGGTCGTGATGTTCTATCACTCGGGCAACCGGGACGAGTCGGTCTTCACCGACCCGCACGTCTTCGACGTCACCCGCACGGAGAACCCGCACGTCGCGTTCGGCGGCGGCGGGCCGCACTTCTGCCTGGGCAGCCACCTGGCCAGGGCCCAGCTCCGCTCGCTGTTCGGGGAGCTGCTCGCCCGCGTGCCGGACCTGTCGGTCGGCGAGCCGGAGTGGCTGGCCGGCAACTTCATCAACGGCATCAAGCGGCTGCCGGTGACCTTCGGGAACGGCTCGTGAAGCTCGGTCCGGGGCCGGGCTACCGGGATGGCCCCTACGATGCCGCGGCGTCGGCGAGGACCCGCTGGTCCTCGGCGTGGAACCGCTCCTCCAGCTGCTCGGGCTCGGCGTCCGCATCGATCGTGCGCAGGTCCGCGCCGCGGGCCGACTCGATCGCGCCCAGCCGACGGCCGACCTTGTCCATCGCGTACTCGGCCAGCTCGTTCAGGTCGATCCCGAAGGGCGCCTGCCCGTCCGGCCAGCGATCGATCGTGCCGGTGACGACGCCCATCGCGGGCACCATCAGTTCCTGCATCCGGGCGTCGACGACGTCCCACAGGGCGTCGTCACCGGCGACGTGCCGGCGGCAGGTGAACGTTCCCCAGGCCATGTGCCTGCGCTCGTCGTCGCCGATGTGCTTGATCACCTTCTGCATGCCGGGGAGGATCCCGCGCTCGGCGCAGATCTTGTGCCAGGCGAAGTAGCCGGTGAGCGCGAGCGTGCCCTCGACGATGTGGTTGTAGGTCACCGACGCCCGGATCTGGTTGGCCGGGCTCGGGTCGTCGCCGAGCGTGTAGAGGCTCTCCGGCAGCGCCCGGGTGAAGATCTCCAGGTAGTGCTCGTTGTGCTCGATGAACTCGTGCAGGTCGCCGGTCATCCCGACGGCGTCGAACCAGAGCCGGAAGGCCTGGGTGTGCCTGGCCTCCTCGTAGACGAACTGGGTCAGGTACATCTCGTCGGCCAGCCGGCCCTCGGCGGCCATGGCGGCCACGAACGGCTGCAGGTCCTGGGTCACCGACTCCTCGCCGGCCAGGAACTGCGCGGCCAGGGCGCAGGTCTGCCAGCGCTCGTCGTCGGTCATCGCCGCGAAGTCCGCGGCGTCCTGCGTGAAGTCGATCGACGCCGGGTCCCAGTGCCTGGCGTTGCCCTTGCGGAACAACCGCATCGGGAACGAGTCGTCCCGCAGCCGTCCCGCGGACAGGCTGGCGAACCCGTTCCGCTTGCCGTGCTCGATGGTGCGCGTGGTGCTGGTCAACGCTGCGGCCCCCTTGCCGTCGTCGTGCCTACCGGTACCTGATCAGGCCCCTGATGTTGCGCCCCGCACGCATGTCCTCGTAACCCTCATTGACCTGGTCGAGGGAGTACTCCTTGGTGATCAGCTCGCGGAGCCGCAGCTGGCCGAGGTTGTGCATCTCCAGCATCCGCGGCACGTCGTGCTGTGCGGCGGAGCTGCCGAACAGCGACCCGCGGATCTGCTTCTCGTAGAGCGTGAGATCCAGCAGGGACAGCGCCGCCGTGTCCTCCTCGGCGTTGGCCAGCGCGGTGACCACGACCCGGCCGCGCTTGCCGACCAGCTGCAGCAGCGCCTGCAGATCGGCGCCCGCGGCCACCCCGGTGCACAGGATCGCGGCGTCGGCCATCTGGCCGCGGGTCACCGAGCTGACCGTCTCCCAGGCCTCGTCGATGCTCGCCGCGACGTGCGTGGCACCCAACTCCCGGGCGCGTTCCTGCTTGAACTCGACCGGATCGACGGCGACGACGTTCCGGCAGCCCGCGATCCGCGCGCCCTGCACCGCGTTCGCGCCGATCCCGCCCACGCCGACCACCACGGCGGTGTCCCCGGCCTGCAGCTCGGCGGTGCGCACCGCGGAACCGAACCCGGTGGTGACCCCGCAGCCGATGAGCGCGGCCAGGTCCAGCGGGAACCCCTCGTCGATCTTCACGACGGACTTCACCGGGACCACGGTGTGCTGCGCGAACGTGCCGAGCAGGCACATCTGGCCGATCTCGGTCTCCTCCCCGCCGGGCCCCCGGGCGCGGAACCGGTAGGTGCCGTCCAGCTGCGGTCCGAGCGTGGCGCCTGCGCCGTCGTTGCACAGGTTCGGCAGGCCCTTGGCGCAGTACTGGCAGCGCCCGCAGGAGGGCAGGAAGGTCATCACGACCGGGTCGCCGACCTCCAGGTCGCTCACGCCCGGACCGACCTCGATCACCCGGCCGGCGCCCTCGTGCCCGCCGACCATCGGCAGCACGGCGGGCAGGTCACCGGTCACCAGGTGCTCGTCGGAATGGCAGAGCCCGGATGCCGTCAGCTCCACCATCACCTCGCCGGCCTGCGGCGGATCGAGCTCGAGCTCCTCGATCTCCCACTTGCCGCCCGGTTCCCACAGCACCGCTGCCGTCGTCCGCATGGGAGGCGATCCTGCCGTCCGCGCCCGGCCACCGCACCCGTCACCCGCGCCAGCCCTGGCCCCCGGGTGCCACACGTTGTGGAGCCTTGACCCGCTACGGGTGCCCGAAACTCGCGTCAGGGCTCCCCGACGCGGCTCGGGGGGACGGGGAGATGGAGACGGGCGGTCAGCCCGCCGCCGTCACGCGGGAGCAGGGTCAGCTCGCCGTCCATCGCGGTCACCAGGGCCTCGGCGATCCACAGCCCGAGGCCGGCGGTGCCGCGCCGCTCCCCCAGCGCGACGCCCTTCGCCGTCACCAGGCCCTCCTGCCCGGCGGGCAGGCCGGGGCCGCGGTCGCGCACCTCCGCGGTCAGCGCCGTGCCGTCGTGCGCCAGGTACAGCTCGACCGGTTCGTCCCCGCTGTGCCGGGCGGCGTTCTCGGCCAGGTTGGTCAGCACCCGGCGCAGCCGCTGCGGGTCGCAGTGCACCGCCGCCCCCGCCGGCTCGACCTGCGGGCGACGGCGTCCGGCGGCGATCCCGGCCGCATCCAGCACCCCGTCGGCGAGCTCGGCCAGCGGCACGGCCCGGGGCCGGTCGCGACCGAGCGGGCTGCCGTCGGTGACGGCGAGGTCGGCCAGGCCGTCGAGCATCTCCTGCAGGTGTGCCGCGTGGTCGGCCAGCAGCCGGGACGCGGTCCGGCGGGCATCACCGCTGAGCCGCTCCGCGGCCAGGTCCGCGGACAGTGCGGTGAGCGAGGCGACCGGGGTGCGGAACTCGTGCAGCACCACCCGCGCACCGTCGAGACGGGCCCGGCCCTCGGAGACCAGCCGGTCCCGCAGCGCCCGCTCGGACAGGTAACGCTCGTGCTCGCTCTCCGCCCGCGCCCGGGTGGTCGCGATGTCGGCGAGCTGGCGTTCCAGCAACCGGACCAGCACCCCGACCAGCACCGCCGTCGCGAACAGGAACCCGGTCCACCACAACCCGGCCAGCACCCGGTCGAGGACCGGGAGCGCGGGCGACGACCCGAGCAGCACGGCGACGGTGTAGGCCGCGCCGAGCACCAGCGCCGCCACCCGGCCGACCCGCTCCCCGCCGCGCAGCGCGATCGCGATCACCACCAGCGGCAGTGCCGCGGCCATCGGACTCGCCGTGCCGCCGGTCAGCCCGCACGCGACCACCGCCAGGACACCGTCGACCCCGGTCAGCACCGCCGGGCGTACCGGGAGCCGCCCGCGCAGCGCCGACGCCGCGGCCAGCACGGCGGCGTAGACGGCCGCGGACACGATCAGGGCCCCGGCGAGGGCGGTCCCGCCCCGGGCGACCTCGGGGCGGAGCACGAGCAACGCCGCCGCGGCGAGCACCACGCACAGCCGCAGCACCACCGCGGTGCGTTCCTCGGTGGTGCGCTCGGGCAGCTGGTCGGCGGGGCCGGGGTCCGGGACCGCGGCCGGGTCGCTGCGGGTGGTCATCGCGGGTGCCCGCCCTCCGGGTCGCGTGATCGGGTACGGCTGCGCCCACACTAGGCTGGCGCCCGTGCCACCCGAGCCGCACGTCGTCGTCATCGTGGACGACCACGCCCTGTTCTCCCAGGGTCTGGCCCTGCTGCTGGAGTCCCGGGCCGGGGACACCTTCCGGGTCGCCGGGTCGACGACCGCCGGGGAGGAGGCCGTCGCGCTGGTCGGCAGGCACCGGGCCGACATCGCCGTCGTCGATCTCGCGCTGCCACCACTGGGCGGGGTCGAGACGATCCGCCGGATCAAGGCCGCCTACCCCCGGACCCGGGTGCTGGCGCTGTCGGGCACCGAGGACCTCGATCTCGCGGCCGCCGCGATGCGCGCCGGTGCCGAGGGCTACCTCGGCAAGTCCGCCGACCCGGAGGTGCTGGTCGCGCCGCTGCTCGCGATCGGCGCCGGGGTGCGGGTGCTGCGCTCCGAGCTGCTGGACGCCCTGCTCTCGGCCGCCGACCGCACCGGCGACGGGCTGCTGGAACGGCTCTCCGACCGCGATGTCGAGCTGTGGACGCTGCTGGCCCGCGGGCTGGAGACCGCGGACATCGCCCGCCCGATGCTGGTCAGCGAGCGCACCGCGAAGCGGATGATCGCCTCGTTGCTGCACAGGCTGGGCGTCACGAACCGGATCGAGGCCGCCGCCCTGGCCGGGCGGTGCGGGCTGCTCGACTAGGGCCGAGCGGGGCGGGGCGGATGCCGGGACCGGCCGGCACGGTCCGCGCGGGCCACGGCTGACCCGGCCGCGGGCTGGCCGCCGGGAACGATCACCGGGCAGACTCCGCGCGGATCACGGGCAGGTCGCTGCCCGCCGCACATCTCGCGAGGAGGCGCTGATGGCCGTGTTCGCCGACGAGGCCGAGGTCTACGAGTACCTGGGTGGGGTGTTCCGGGCCGGGCTCGAGGACCCGGAACTGGTGGCGAAGCTGCAGCCGACCGGGATCGTCCTGCGGATCACCTATACCGACCCGGCGGCCGTGATCACCGTCGACATGCCGAACTCGGAGCTGCACACCGGGGCGGGCAACGGGCCGGCACCGAACATCGAGCTGTTCATGTCCGCCGACACCGGCAACCGGTTCTGGCTCGGCAAGGTCGTGCTGCCGGTGGCGATGGGCAAGGGCGACGTGCGTGCCAAGGGCCCGGTGTCCAAGCTGCTCAAGCTGCTGCCGACGGCCAAGCAGCTGTTCGGGCCCTACCGGCGGAAGCTCGAGGCCGACGGGCGGGACGACCTGCTCAAGGCCTGACCGGTCCGAGCGCCGGGGCACCGGGACGACAGCGGCGGCTATCGTCGCCGGGAACCACACACCGCGACGAGGAGGCCGACGGGTGACACGGGGCAGGGGGCCGCTGGCAGGCCTGAAGGTGATCGAGCTGGCCGGGATCGGGCCCGGACCGCACGCGGCGATGGTCCTGGGCGACCTGGGCGCGGATGTGGTCCGGATCGACCGGCCGTCCGGCGGGCTGGATCTCGGGGCCGACGACGTGCCGGACCCGACGGTCCGGGGCCGCCGCACCGTCACCGCCGACCTCAAGGACCCGGCGGGCCGGGAGACCGTGCTGCGCCTGGCCGAGAAGGCCGACGTGCTGCTGGAGGGCTACCGGCCGGGCGTCACCGAGCGCCTCGGCGTCGGCCCGGACGACTGCCACGCCCGCAACCCGCGGCTGGTCTACGGCCGGATGACCGGCTGGGGTCAGGACGGCCCGATGGCCCCGCGGGCCGGGCACGACATCAACTACATCTCGCTGACCGGGGCGCTGCACGCCATCGGCCGGTCCGGCGAGCGCCCGGTGCCGCCGCTGAACCTGGTCGGCGACTTCGGTGGCGGCTCGATGCTGCTGGTGATCGGGGTGCTCGCCGCGCTCTGGGAGGCCCGGTCCTCCGGGCAGGGCCAGGTCGTCGACGCCGCCATGGTGGACGGCGTCAGCGTGCTCGGCCAGATGGTCTGGGGCTTCCTCGCCCAGGACGCCTGGGTCGACGAGCGCGACTCCAACCTGCTCGACGGGCACGCGCCGTTCTACGACACCTACGCCTGTGCCGACGGCGGACACATGGCCGTCGGCGCGCTGGAACCTCAGTTCTACGCCCAGCTGCTCGCCGGGCTGGGCATCGCCGAGGACGAGCTGGGTAATCAGTACGACCGCGGCGGCTGGCCGAAGATGCGGGACCGGTTCACCGAGGTGTTCGCCTCCCGCCCCCGCGACGAGTGGGCCGAGGTCTTCGACGGCACCGACGCCTGCACGACGCCGGTGCTGTCCTACGGCGAGGCCGCCGAGCACCCGCACCTGGCCGCGCGGAACACCATCGTCACCGCCGACGGCGTCCGGCAGGCGGCTCCGGCACCGCGGTTCTCCCGCACGCCGCCGGAGACCGCCGGCCGCCGGACCGGCCCGGAGGACGCCGACTCGGTCGTCGCCGACTGGTCCTGACCCACGCACGCCTGCGGCACGACGACGCCCCCGCCGGATTCCGGCGGGGGCGTCGTGTGGTGCTGGGTGTCGTGTGCTGCCGGACGCTGCGGGCCGATCAGGCCTCGTCGGTGTCCGCGGCCAGCAGGTTGCGGGTGCGGCTCGGGTCGACCCGGACGCCCGGGGCCGAGTTGCTGGAGAAGGTGATCCCCTTGACGTAGCGGCCCTTGGCGGCCGACGGCTTGAGCCGCAGGATCTCGTCCAGCGCGGCGCCGTAGTTCTCCACCAGCTTCTCGGTGTCGAACGAGGCCTTCCCGATGATCAGGTGCAGGTTGGCCTGCTTGTCCACCCGGAAGCTGACCTTGCCGCCCTTGATCTCGTTGACGGCCTTCGTGACGTCCGGGGTCACGGTGCCGGTCTTCGGGTTCGGCATCAGGCCACGCGGGCCCAGGATCCGGGCGATCCGGCCGACCTTGGCCATCTGGTCCGGGGTGGCGATGGCGGCATCGAACTCGAGCCAGCCACCCTGGATCCGCTCGATCAGGTCCTCGGCGCCCACGACGTCCGCGCCGGCGGCCTCGGCCTCGGTGGCCTTGTCGCCGGTGGCGAACACGATCACCCGGGCGGTCTTGCCGGTACCGTGCGGCAGGTTCACGGTCCCGCGGACCATCTGGTCCGCCTTGCGGGGGTCGACGCCCAGCCGCAGGGCGACCTCGACGGTCGCGTCGGTGTTCTTGCTGGACGTCTCCTGAGCCAGCTTGGTCGCCGAGAGCGGCGAGTAGAGGCGGTCCGCGTCGATCTTCGCGGCAGCCTCCTGGTAGGCCTTGCTGCGCTGTGCCATCTGTCCTCTCCTCTGCGAGGTCAGTCGTGGTGCGAGCCGCGCCCGGCTCTCCCAACCGACGGGGGCCTCCGCCCCCGTCACTCCCCCGAAGTGCTCGGCCCTTCGGGGCTGTCTTGTCCCCGGACTGCGTCCGGGGTCAGTCCTTGACCGTGATGCCCATCGACCGGGCGGTGCCGGCGATGATCTTCGCGGCCTGGTCGGAGTCGGTGGCGTTCAGGTCGCGCATCTTGGTCTCGGCGATCTCGCGCACCTGGTCCATCGTCACCGAGGCGACCTTGGTCTTGTGCGGCTCGCCGGAGCCCTTGTCCACGCCGGCCGCCTTGAGCAGCAGCTTGGCCGCCGGTGGGGTCTTGAGCTCGAAGGTGAACGAGCGGTCCTCGAACACCGAGATCTCGACCGGCACGACGTTGCCGCGCTGGGCCTCGGTGGCGGCGTTGTACGCCTTGCAGAACTCCATGATGTTGACGCCGTGCTGACCCAGCGCCGGGCCGACCGGCGGCGCCGGGGTGGCGGCGCCGGCCTGGATCTGCAGCTTGATGATCGCGGAGAGCTTCCGCTTCTTGGGGGGCATGTCCGTTCCTCAGTGATCGATGTGCACGCCGCGGCCCTGCCTTGCCGCCGGCGTCCTCCTGGGCTGCTGGCTCAGATCTTGGAGACCTGGTTGAACCCGAGCTCGACCGGGGTCTCCCGGCCGAAGATCGAGACCAGCACCTTGAGCTTCTGGGCGTCGAGGTTGACCTCGCTGATGCTCGCCGGGAGCGTCGCGAACGGGCCGTCCATGACGGTGACCGACTCGCCGACCTCGAAGTCGACCTCGATGGTCGCCGCACCGCCACCGCCACCGCCGCCGGACGCGGCCGCGGCCGGGGCGCCCGCCTTGCCCGCCTCGGCCTTCTTCTCCGGGGCCTCGGTCTTGGGCAGCAGGAACTTCACGACCTCGTTGATCGACAGCGGCGACGGCTTGGACGTGGCACCGACGAAGCCGGTCACGCCCGGGGTGTTCCGCACCGCGCCCCAGGACTGGTCGTTGAGCTCCATGCGGACCAGGATGTAGCCGGGCAGCACCTTGCGCTGAACCTTCTTGCGCTGCCCGTTCTTGATCTCGGTGACCTCCTCGGTGGGCACCTCGACCTGGAAGATGTAGTCCTCGACGTCCAGGGTCTGGGCTCGCGTCTCGAGGTTGGACTTCACCTTGTTCTCGTACCCGGCGTACGAGTGGATGACGTACCAGTCGCCGGGCGCGCGCCGCAGCGCGGTGCGCAGCTCCTGCTCCGGGTCGACGTCCTCCTCCGGCTCCTCGGCGGCCGCGGCCGGCTCCTCCGCCGGCTCGGTGCCCCCGGTCGAGTCGTCCCCGGTCGAGTCGTCGGCGCCCGGGTCGTCGGCGGTCGGCTCCTCGGCGCCCTCGCCGTCGAGCGACTCGGCCACCGCGCCGGGGGTGGTGGCGTCGTCGGTGTCGGTGTAGTCGCCGGACACCGCGTCGTCCCCGTGGGCGGCCTCGGTGTCGGCGTCCCGGACGGGCTGCTCGGGAAGCGACTCGTCGGCCGCGTGCTCCGCGGCCGCGTCGATGGCAGCCTGGTCGGCCGCGTCGTCCTGCGCGGCGCCGTTGCTGCCGGCGTTGCCGGCGCTGTCGGAGGTCACGTCCTTCTCGCTTCCTTCATCGGTGTCTCTGGAGTCGTCGCCGGTCGTCCCGGCCGGTCGCCCGGTCAGCGGCCGAACAGCAGCGCGACGCCCTCGGCGAACGCCGAGTCGAGCAGGAACACCAGGGCGACCATGAACGACACGAAGACCAGCACGGCGATCGTGTAGGTCACCATCTGCGACCGGTTCGGCCAGATGACCTTGCGGAGCTCCGCGACGACCTCGCGCAGGAACCGCGCGAGCCGGGCGAACAGCGAGGGCTTCTCCCGGGTCGCGGTGGAACCGCGGCTCGGGGTCGGGGCGCCCTTCGCCGGGGTGCCGCCGGCGCGGGAGGCCTTGGAGGCCCGCCGGCCACGGCGGTCGGCCGCGGTGCTCGGGCGCTCCCGCCCGGACCGCTCCGGATCGCGCTCGTCGCTCACGCCTTCGCCCTCCGCCCGCGGCAGGCGACCATTCGCCCGCCGTCGGTTCCGTCGTCGCCCTCGAACCTGTCCTGCTCTGCCTCGCCGTTCGTACCGCCGGACGTGCCGCCACCGGAGGCTCCGATGATCGCGCACGCCATGGCAGGGGTGACAGGACTTGAACCTGCAACCTGCGGTTTTGGAGACCGCTGCTCTGCCAATTGAGCTACACCCCTATACCCCGATCCGCCCTGACGAGCGACGGGACGGACACACACACCCGTCATCCCGCAACGTCCAGCAGGATGATCCGGTGCGCCCGGCTGGATCGAGTGTACGGCACCACCGCGGACCGTTCCGCACCCCGGGTACTACCCGGGGAGGACGACCTCGGCCCGGGCACGCCCGAGCACGGTCCTGCCCTCGAACACCGCCTTGAGATCGACGACCGCGACCCGCACACTCTCGGTCTCCCGGATCTCCGCCACGGTGCCGCCGAGCTCGACGGTCGCGCCGGTGTCGTCGTCCGGGACGACGACCGGACGGGTGAACCGGGTGCCGTAGCTGCGCACGGCCGTCGGGTCGCCGGTCCAGGCGGTGAGCACCCGCCCGGCCAGCGCCATGGAGAACATCCCGTGCGCGATCACGCCCGGCAGGCCCACGGCACCGGCGACCCGGTCGCTCCAGTGGATCGGGTTGAGGTCGCCGGAGGCACCGGCGTAGCGCACCAGATCGGCCCGGGTGACCTGGACCTCGAGCGTGGGCAGCGGGTCGCCCTTGGCGAGCGTGGCCGCGGACTCCGCGGTGAGCCGGCCGCTCACGAGCCCTCCCCCGACGGGCTGACCAGCATCGAGTGCGTGGTCGCGACCGGCGCGCCGGAGGCGTCGGCGACCTCGCAGCGCAGGGTCAGCATGTGGTTGCCGGCCCGGGTGCGGAGTTCGTCGACGTGCACGACCGTGGTCAGCTCGTC
Organism: Pseudonocardia nantongensis; assembly: GCF_046546495.1. Taxonomy (NCBI): domain Bacteria; kingdom Bacillati; phylum Actinomycetota; class Actinomycetes; order Pseudonocardiales; family Pseudonocardiaceae; genus Pseudonocardia; species Pseudonocardia nantongensis. The sequence continues at coordinate 243,031 of NZ_JBKGXT010000006.1, forward strand.
ACCGGCGATCACCGGTCGGTGGTAGGCGATCCGCTGGTCGCCGTGGACCATGCGGGAGTAGTCCCAGCCCAGGGCCGGGTCCCTCAGGAACCGCTCGATGAGCGGCATGGTGAAGCACACCGGGAACGTCGGTGGCGCGACCAGGTCGCGGTGCCCGGCCGCCCGTGCGGCCTCGAGATCATGGAACACCGGGTGGTCGTCACCGATGGCGGTGGCGAACTCGCGGACCTTCTCCCGGCCGACCTGGTAGGGCTCCGATGGGGCCAGGCTGTGCCCGACCCAGGACCGGTCCGGCACCGAACTCAGCTCCGGCTCTCGCCGCGCGAGCTCCGCACTCAGCGGGTCTCGCGGTGCGCCCGGTGCGTGCTGCAGTTCGGGCAGAACTTCTTGATCTCGAGCCGGTCGGGGTCGTTCCGCCGGTTCTTCTTGGTGATGTAGTTGCGGTTCTTGCACTCCTCGCAGGCCAGAGTGATCTTCGGCCGCACGTCCGTGGCCTTGGCCATCGCGGGTGCCTCCCAGCAGGTGTTCGGATACTTCGCCAGCGTGGTGACGATGGCCGGACTTGAACCGGCGACACAGCGATTATGAGCCGCTTGCTCTACCAACTGAGCTACACCGTCATACAGAGCTCGCGTGTGTCGGCTCTGAAGTTCTACAGAGCCCCCTTACGGAATCGAACCGTAGACCTTCTCCTTACCATGGAGACGCTCTGCCGACTGAGCTAAGGGGGCGGCAGCACCGATCAGCGGAGCTCGTGAAGCTCTCCGCTCACCGACCAGAAGAACTCTACACGGCGATTCCGGGAACTCGCACAGGGGTGCCCGGAACCGCATCCGTGCAGGTCAGGCCGGGCCTTCAGGCCCTCCGTCCGGCCGCCCGGATCCGGCCGACCGCGGCGGCCACGCCGATCCGGTCCACCGTCCTGATCCCCTTCGCCGAGAGGGTCAGCCGCACCCACCGGCCCTCCTCGGCGAGCCAGTACCGCTTGCGTTGCACGTTGGGGTCGAACCGCCGGGGTGTGCGGCGGTGCGAGTGCGAGACGTTCTTCCCGAAGCCGGGCTCGCGCCCGGTCAGGTCGCAGCGACGGGACACCTCGATCACCGTCCCGCGTGCGGGTAGGGCAGCAGCGCCATCTCCCGCGCGTTGCGGACCGCGACGGCGACCTGCCGCTGCTGCTGCCGGGTCAGGCCGGTGACCCGGCGGGCGCGGATCTTGCCGCGGTCCGAGACGAACGTCCGCAGCAGCGCGGTGTCCTTCCAGTCCACGCGGTCGATCCCGCGGGCGTGCAGCGGGTTGGGCTTGCGGCGCGGCGCGCGCTCCGGCTTCCTCCCGGCCATCAGCGCTCCTCCCGGAAGTCGACGTGTCGGTGGATCTTCGGGTCGTACTTGCGCAGGACCATCCGGTCCGGGTCGTTGCGCCGGTTCTTGCGGGTCACGTAGGTCGTGCCGGTCCCGGCGGTCGATCGCATCCTCACGATCGGCCGCACGTCGGTGCTCTTCGCCACCGACCCTCCTTTCAATATGGGAATCGTTTTCGTTAGGCTACACCCGTCCGGGACGACGTGCGATGCGGGAGGCGGGACATGACCGAGTTGGTGGTGCTGTGCGGGGGGCCGCGGGCCGGCGTGCAACGCACGATCGAGCGGATGCGGGAGCTGGACCCCGGCGTCGTCGTCCTGCACCACGACCTGCACGACCTCACCCGCGGCCGGGTGCACCGCCGGCTGCGCGACGACGTCCGGGACGAACGGACGGTGCTGGAGCTCGCGCACGGCTGCGTCAGCTGCACGATCCGCGAGGACGTGCTCCCGACGCTCGCCGCGCTGGCGGGGACCGTCGACCGCGTCGTCCTGCACCTGGACCCGCGGCTGGAGCCGGAGCCGGTGTGCTGGGCGCTCGGGGCGATGCTGTTCGACCCCGGCACCGGGACCCGTTGCACCGCGGCCGACCTGGTCGACCTGCGCGCGGTCGTCGCGGTGCTGGATCCGGACGAGTGGCTCGACGACGCCACCGGCGACGCGACGCTGCCCGAGCGCGGCCTGTCCACCCTGCCCGATGACGGGCGCACCGTCGCGCAGCTGGCCGTCGGCCAGGCCGAGTTCGCCGACGTCCTGGTGACCACGCGGCCGCTCGACCCGGACGGCCGGACCGCCACCGTGCTGGACCGGTTGAGCCCGGGTGCGCCGCGGCTGCCGGCGTCGTCGGCCGACCACCGGGTGTTCGGCGCGGACCTGCCAGCCGAGGCGCGGCGCGGCGTCCCGGGCGGGGTGCACGACCCGTTGCTGCGCGGGACACCGCCGCTGGAGGCCGCGCACGGCGTCCGCACCCTGCTGTTCTCCGCCCGGCGGCCCTTCCACCCGGACCGGCTGCACGACGCGCTCGACAGGCTGCTCGACGGCGTCGTGCGGGGCCGGGGCCGGGTCTGGCTGGCCACCCGACCGGACGCCGTGCTCTGGCTGGAGAGCGCGGGCGGCGGCCTGCGGATCGGGCACGCCGGCGACTGGCTGGCCGGGGCCGGCGAGCAGGCCTGGACCGAGGTCGGGGACCAGCGGCGCGCCATGGCCGCGCTGGCCTGGCACCCGCGCTGGGGCGACCGGGCGCAGGACCTGGTCGTGCTCTGCCACGCCGCCGATCCGGACGAGCTCGACGCCGCGCTGCGCGAGGCCCTGCTCTCCGACGCCGAGATCGCTGCCGGAGCGGACGCCTGGGCCGCGTTGCCCGATCCCTTCGGTCGGGCGCACGACGAGCCCTGTCAGTACCCGGCACCCGCACGCGGTGAGCGGGGACCGGACGAACGAGAAGGAGAGAGCTGATGGCCGTCCCGAAGCGGAAGATGTCCCGGTCGCACACCCGGAAGCGTCGCGCGCAGTGGAAGGCGCAGGCCCCGGACCTGGTACCGGTGACGCTGGAGGGCCGCCGGCACCTGGTGCCGGCGGCACTGGTCCCGGCCTACCGGCGGGGCCTGCTGCCGCCGCCCTCCTGAGGGCACCCCTTACCCGCGACTTACCCGCGACGCCCGGGAGCGGGCGCGGACGACGTGATCGTCCGATGTGCTGGGCCACCCCTCAGGACGAGCGTGGTCGCCATGCTGATGACGCACATCCCGATGGATCACCTCACCTCGCTGGCGCAGGAGCGCCGGGAACGGCTGCTGGCCGAGGCGGCCGCGGAGCGGCTGGCCCGGACGGCGCGACCGGGCGGCCGCCGGTCGTGGCTGCGCCGGGTGCTCCGGCTCGCCCCCGCCCGGCCGCGACGGCCGGACCCGGACGCCGGGCGCAGCGCGACCGACCACGACCTCTGCGCCTGACCGCGGGGTCGCCCGGCACGGATCCGGGCGGAGATGTCGGTGGCCCGTGCCACGATGCCCGCATGGTCCTGGGGAGAGCGGCCGTACTCGGCCCGACGTCCGACGCCGGCACTGCCCCGCCGGCGTCGGGGTCGGAGTCGGCGGCGGACCTGTTCGGCCGCTCGGCGGAGCTCGCCGAGCTGCACGCCGCCCTGGACGGTGCCCGCGCCGGCCGGGCGGGTGCGGTGCTGCTGGCCGGGGACGCCGGGATCGGGAAGTCCCGGCTGGCCGCCGAGCTCGCCGCGCACGCGGCCGCGGCCGGCACGACGGTCGTCGTGGGCCGGTGCCTGGACACCGGCCCGGCGCCGCTGCCCTACCTGCCGTTCTCCGAGGTGCTCGCCGGACTGCCGATCGGGCCGGCGGAGCTGGTCGCCGACCGGCCGGCGCTGGGCGGGCTGGTTCCCGGCGACGCGCCGGCACCGGACGCCGCCCGCGGGGACCGGGACCTGGACCGGGCCGCCGTGTTCGACGCCGTGGCGGGCGCGCTCCGGGCCGCCGCGCAGGACGCGCCGCTGCTCGTGGTGCTCGAGGACCTGCACTGGGCCGACGGCTCGAGTCGCGAGCTGCTCAGCTACCTGCTCGCCCGGCTCGGCTCGCAGCCGCTGCTCGTGCTGGCCACCTACCGCGCGGACGATCTGCACCGCCGGCATCCGCTGCGCCGGACCCTGGCCGAGCTGGTCCGGTTGCCCCCGGTCCGGCGGATGGAGCTGGGCCCGCTCCGGTCCGGTGCCGTGCTGGAGCTGGTCCGGGCCCGGGCCGCCGCGTCGGCGACCGGGCTCGGCGACGACGTGCTGCACCGGATCGCCGACCGCAGCGGCGGCAACGCCTTTTACGCCGAGGAGATGGTCTCGGCCGGGCGCGCCGAGCTGCCGGACGCGCTCGCCGACGTCCTGCTGACCCGGTTGGACCAGCTCTCCGAAGCGGCCCGCGCGGTCCTGCAGGTGGCCTCGCTCGCGGAGCGGCGGATCCCGCACGACCTGCTCCAGGAGGCGGCGGGGCTGCCGGCCGACGAGCTCGCGGCCGGGCTGCGCGAGGCCGTCTCGCACCACGTCCTGGTCCCGGTCCGGCCCGGCGACGAGGGCGCGGACGCCTACGCGTTCCGGCACGCGTTGCTGCGCGAGGCCGTGTACGACGACCTGCTCCCCGGCGAGCGGGTCCGGCTACACGGGAGGCTGGCCGAGCTGCTCGCGGGCCGTGACCGGCCGGGGACGGCGGCGGAGCTGGCCCGGCACGCGGTCGCCGCGCACGATCTGCCGCGGGCGCTGGCCGCATCGGTCCGGGCGGCCCGGGAGGCCGAACGGCGGCACGGGCCGGCCGAGGCACTGGTGCACGCGGAGCGCGCGCTCGAGCTCTGGGCCGCGGTGCCGGACCCGGAGGGGGTGGCCGGGCTCCCGGAGAGCGTGCTCACCGGGGACGCGGCGTGGGCGGCGAGCGGCTCCGGGGACCCCGACCGCGGCATCGCGCTCGGGCTGCGGGCCGTGCGGGTGGCCGACGAGCGCGAGGGGCACCGGGCCCGGGCCGACACCCGGGTCCGGTACGCGCTCCGGCTGCTCGACCACGGGAGCGGGCCGGTCCGGTCTGCGGAGGCGACCGAGGCCGCGGCGGCGGCCGTCGAACTGCTGGCGGACGAGGCGCCGGGTCCGGAGCGGGCCTGGGCGCACGCGGCACTGGCCCGCGTGCTGCTCACCGCCGATCACGCCGAACCGGCCTGGGAACACGCCCGGGCCGCCCTCGACGCCGTCCGCGCGGCGGATCCGGCGGACTGGACCGCCGCAGAGCGGCGCGACCTGACCGCGGCGCACGCGGACGCGCTGGCCACGCTGGCCTTCTGCACCCAGCGGGAGGGCGACCCGGCCCGGGCCCGCGACCTGCTCGCCGACGCGGCCGCGTTGGCCGAGGCCTCCGGGAACCGGGCGGTCGAGCTGCGGACGGTCTGGAGTCGCGGCGTGTCGTTCCTGGAGGACAGCCTGCTCGACGCCGCGGCCACCGAGTTCGACGACGGCTGGCGGCGCGCCGTCCGGTACGGCCTGTCCTGGGCGGGGTACGGGCTGGAGTTCGCGCTGGTGCGGGTGCGGGTGGCCTTCCAGCGCGGCGACTGGGACACCGCGGCCGATCTCGCCGGGGTCGCGGACCCGGCCGTCCCGGTCCGGGTCGCCGGGGTGCTGCCTGCGGCCGGGGCCCTGGTGACGATGGCCCGCGGGGACCTGGACGGCGCCGAGGAGCTGATCGCCGCCCTCGCCGAGCAGCCCGGACCACGGTCGTTCGACCAGCTCGCGCTGCTGCTGGGGATCGTCGGGACGGAGGCGGCACGCTGGCGCGGCGACCCGGGACTCGCCGCCCGGCGGGCCCGCAGCACCGTCGACGAGCTGCGCCGCGACGACCCGGGGCACCTCGTCCTGATCATGGTGAGCGCGCTCGGCGCGGCCGCGTACCCCGATCTCGCCGCCGCGGCACGGGCGTCCGGGGCCCCGGACGCCGAGGCCCGCACCGCCGCCGCGGAGATGGTGGCGTCCGCGGAGTCGGCCACCGAGCGAGGGTTGCCGCGCGGCAGCGGGCTGGGCGCCGAGGGCCGGGCGTGGCTCGCCCGCGTGCACGCCGAGGCCGGTCGCGCCCGCGGCATGCCGGACCCGGACGCCTGGACCCCGGTCGTCGAGACGTTCGCCGGCTACGGCGACGACTACCGCGCCGCAGAGGCCCGGTACCGGCGGGCGGCGGCGTACCTGGAACGCGCGGCCCGGGGTGGTGCGGCCGGGACCAGGGCCGCCGCGGGCGACCGACGCGCCGCAGCCGAGGACCTCGCGGCCGCAGCCGCGACGGCCGCGCGCCTCGGTGCCCGCCCGCTCGCCACCGCCGTCGCCGAGCTCTCCGCGCGGGCCGGGGAACCCACCGGCGTCCCGCCGACCGGGACCGGGGCCACCGGAGCAGCAGCCGCAACCGGCGGGTCGGCTGCCGCCGGCGGGGCAGCCGCAGCCGGCGGGTCCGGCGACGCCGCCGGGGCAGCGGCGGAGCTCAGGCCGACCCCGCTCACCCCGCGCGAGCAGGCGGTGCTGCAACAGGTCGCGTACGGACTGACCAACCGGGCGATCGGCGAGCGGCTCTACATCAGCGAGAAGACGGTGAGCGTGCACCTGTCCCGGGCGATGACGAAGCTCGGCGCCTCGGGCCGCGCCGAGGCGGTGTCCGTCGCACACGCGCGGGGGTTGCTGCCGCCGCACCGGTGACGGCCCGGCCGGCCCGCCGACGGCCCACGCGGCCCGTGACGCACACCACCACTTCTGCCTAGTGTCGGGTGCGGCCGCAGCGGTGCGGCCGGGAGGGACGGCGACGATGACCGACGCAGCCACCACCATCGATCTGTCCGACGTCGACGGCTTCTGGGGCGCCCCGATCGCAGACCGCGCGGCGGCCTTCGCCGCGCTCCGGGAGCGCCCCGGGATCAGCTGGTTCGAGCAGCCCGCGACACCGATGCCCGATCCGGGATCCGGCTACTACGCGCTCACCCGCTACGAGGAGATCGTCGAGGCCAGCCGCGCCCCGGGGGTGTTCCGGTCCGGGCCCGGCGCGACCTCGGTTGCGGACATGCCCGCCGAGTTCCTGGAGTTCTTCGGCTCGATGATCAACACGGACGACCCGCGGCACGCCCGGCTGCGCCGGATCGTCTCCCGAGGGTTCACCCCGCGCCGGCTCGCCGGGCTGCAGGACCACATCGACCGGACCGCGTCGGCGATCGTCGACGACCTGCTGGCCGCGGGCGAGTGCGATGCCGTCGAGGCGATCTCCGCGCGGCTGCCGCTGACGATCATCTGCGAGATGATGGGTGTCCCGGAGAGCCACTACCGGTTCGTCTACGACCGGACCAACGTCATCCTCGGCGCGGCCGATCCGGAGTACGTCCCGGACGCGGAGAACATCGCCACCGCACTGCTCACCGCGGGCGGCGAGCTGGCCGCGCTGATGCGCGAGCTGGGCGACCGCAGGCGCGCCGAGCCCACCGACGACGTCACCTCGGCGCTGGTCAACGCCGAGATCGACGGCGAGCGCCTCACCCCGGACGAGCTCGCCAGCTTCTTCGTGCTGCTCGTCGTCGCCGGGAACGAGACCACCCGCAACGCCACCAGCTGGGGTCTGGACCTGCTCACCCGGCACCCCGAGCAGCGGGCCGCCTGGCTGGCCGACCCCGCGGGCGTCACCCCGACGGCGGTGGAGGAGATCGTCCGCTGGGCCTCGCCCGTGATCTACATGCGGCGCACGCTGGCGGCACCGACGGTGCTCGGCGACACCGAGCTGCCCGACGGCGCCAAGGTCGCGCTGTTCTACTGGTCGGCCAACCGGGACCCGGAGTACTTCCCCGGAAGCAGCCCCGGCGGGACGAGAACCAACGCCGGCCCCGAGGCGTTCGACGTCCGGCGCTCGCCGAACCCGCACCTGGGCTTCGGCGGGCCCGGCCCGCACTTCTGCCTCGGCGCCCACCTGGCCCGCCGGGAGCTCACGGCGCTGTTCACCGAGCTGCTGCGGCGCGCGCCGCGGGTGGCCACCACCGGTGAACCGCGCCGGCTGCGGTCGATGTTCATCAACGGCATCACCCGGCTGCCGGTGACCGCGGACGGAGGGAAGGCGGTCGGCGCCTGATCGCCCGCTCCCCCGTACCCGCGCCCGCGCCTGTGGCCCGGATGCCCCGGGGGGACCCTCGCCTCTGCCAGGGCACCGAGGGCGCCCCCGGAGGCTCGGGCCAACGCCGCGCCCCACCGGCGAGCGGCACGCCAGCCGTCCTTCCATCAGAGGGCGACGACCGTGGTGAACCCCCGGGCGTGGAAGGGAGCTGCCGGCCGACGGCCGACGGCGCCGCAGCGGAGTGACACCCGATCACGGGCCGTAGTGGCTCGGTCGGCGCACGGGCGCGGCCGTCATACGGTCGGGTGGAGTAGTCACTCCGACGATTGGCGGATGACGATACGGGATAACACCATGGTCACCCGACACGACCTAGCAGGCACAGACGGAACCGGCGGCGCGCACCGGGACCCGAGGCCCGTATCGACTCCCCGAGATCGTGGTGATCGCCATGTCCGCGCCCGTCGTCCGCATCCCCAGCCCGCGCCACCCCGTCGGCAGCGCGGCGACCGCCGCGCGCGGCACGCACAGCGCCGGGATCGCCGTCCCGGCACCGCGGGCCCCGCAGAACCCGGCCGACGGCGCCGCGCACCGGCTCGCCGTGCCGGCGCCACGACCGGCGTCACCGCGTGCGACGGCCGCGGGCCCGGCCGGGCCGCCCGGACCGGGCCGGAACGACACCCGGCCGCCGGCCCACCCGGCAGCGGCCGGCCGGCATCGCGCCGGCGCTCGCCGAAGCCTCGATGTCCCGGGCGCCGGTGTCCGGGGCGCGGCCGTGTCGCCGTCGGGGCGCGCGTTCCTCGCCGTCGCCCGGGCCGGCAGCCTGACCACCCTGGCCGCGATGGTGGTGCTGGCCGCCGCGGTCGCCGGCCTGGCCGACGGCGCCGTGCCGACCGGCCCGGCGGCCGAGGTCACCACCACCCTGCGCTGACCGGCACCGACAGGTGCGGCGCGTCTCAGGCAGCGCCGCGCGCCTCGGGCTCGGACGTCAGCACGTGGTCCACCAGGTCCATGACGAGCCGGTTCCCGCCGAGCCGGTAGCCGAAGTCCTCCCAGGACAGCAGCTCGCGGGAGATCAGCTCGCCGACCGGGCCGGGATAGACCCGGGTCGCCCGGAACGCGGCAGCCCGCATCCGCATCTTCTCGTGGTGCTCCATGGGCGCGGGAGCGCTCATGCCCTCACCTCCGCGATCGGTGGTTGCTCATCGGCGCGCTCTCGGCGCTGAGTCACCCGCCGCCCTCCATGCTGACGGACGCGGGGAGGTTCGCCTCCCGGAGTGCTCAGCGTCTCACTCGCACGACACCCCGTCTTGACCCCGTGTCGACCGGTTGTTGCACGGCCGATCACCGGCCCGGGCAGCACCGCGGCACTACGGTGGCGGCATGCCGGACCGCACGCGTGACCTGCTCTGGTCGGACGTCGAGACCATCTACGACAAGATCCTGGCGCACCCGTTCGTCACCGGGCTGACCGACGGGACGCTCCCGCACGAGACCTTCCGGCACTACATCGTGCAGGACGCGCACTACCTGCGCGGGTACGCGAAGGCGCTCGCGGTCTGCTCGGCGAAGGGCCCCGGCGAGGACGAGACCATGATGTTCGCCGAGCACGCCGCCGGGGCGATCGCCGCCGAGCGCGAGCTGCACGCCGACCTGCTCGGCGCGCTCGGTCTCAGCTCCGAGCAGGCCCGGGCGCTGCCGGTCGCGCCGGCCACCCGGGCGTACGTCAGCTACCTGCTCGCCACCGCACACGGCGGGTCCTACGCCGAGGGGGTCGCGGCCGTGCTGCCCTGCTACTGGATCTACGCGAAGGTCGGCGAGCACCTGGTCGGGACCGGCTCGGCGGACCCGCTCTACCAGCGCTGGATCGACATGTACGCCGGTGACGAGTACCGCGCCGTCGTCGAGGCCGTGCTGGACGCCACCGACCGGGTCGGGGCGACCGTCTCGGACACCGAGCTCGGCCTCATGCGCGAGCACTTCACGACGACGTCACGCTACGAGTGGATGTTCTGGGACGCCGCCCACCGCCGGGAGGAGTGGCCTGTCGGCCCGTGAGTGGTTATCGCGGTCCGGACCGCGTGTCCTGTCTCAGCACATCTGCGACAGATCTGTCTCAACACATCGAGGACAGGTTGTTGGTGGTTGTGGTCCGCTGGTAGCGGACGCTGCGGTCGAGGGTAAGGCTGGCGGTGACTGCGT